>JAUIKL010000087.1 GCA_030430625.1 Gemmatimonadota bacterium | reverse complement strand
CCACGATCCGCCGGCGATCCGCCCGAACCAGGCCGACCTCGCATGACCGATATGCACCGCTCCCTCACCGCAGCAGCCTTCGCCTTCGCCGCCGCCCTGGCGATCGCACCGAACGCGCTCTCCGCCCAGACCGTCCCACCCGAGACCGACCTCCGCATCTACGACATCATCGATGCGTCGTCCGCGGAACGGATCGAAGCGGACATCCGCACCCTGGCCGGCTTCGGGACGCGCAACACGCTGTCGGACACGACGTCGACGACCCGCGGGATCGGGGCGGCGCGTCGGTGGATCAAGTCGGAGATGGACCGGATCTCCGCCGACTGCGGCGGGTGCATGGAGGTGTTCTACCAGGAGCGCGTGTACGACGTCCGCGGCGAATCGGTGAACGTGGTGAACGTCGTCGGTGTGATCCGTGGCACAGTCCACCCGGACCGATACGTGATCATGAGCGGGGACATCGACTCGCGCGCTTCGTCCACGATGGACGCCGAGACCGATGCGCCGGGCGCCAACGACAACGCTTCGGGCATGGCCGGGGTGATCGAGGCAGCGCGCATCCTCACCCAGTACGACTTCCCGACGAGCGTCGTGCTGGTCGGACTGTCGGGTGAGGAGCAGGGCCTCTGGGGCGGACAGAACATGGCTCAGATCGCGACCGACGAGGGGTGGGACATCGTCGGCGTCCTGAACAACGACATGATCGGCAACATCGAGGGCATCAACGGCGTCATCGAGAACAACACCTTCCGAGTCTTCTCCGAGCCCTTCCCGATCACCGCCACCGAGCAAGAGATCCGCAGCTACCGGATCTTCGGCGGAGAGGTCGACGGTCCCTCCCGTCAGATCGCGCGGTACGTCGATCGCATCACCGATCAGTACTTCACGAACCTCGACGCCATCATGATCTACCGCCTCGATCGCTTCGGGCGTGGCGGCCACCACCGCCCGTTCAACGATGCCGGCTTCCCGGCGGTGCGCATCATGGAGACGAACGAGCAGTACGAACGACAGCACCAGAACATCCGGGTCGAGGACGGCATCGAGTACGGCGATGTCCTGGAGGGGGTCGACTTCGACTTCGCCTCTCGCCTCACCGCCGTGAACGCGACGGTGCTCGCTTCACTCGCGTGGGCTCCGCCGCAGCCGCAGAACGTGGCGATCGGCGGCGCGGTCCGGCCGTCGACCACTCTCCGCTGGGATCCGGTCGACGATCCGAACCTGGCGGGGTACAAGATCTACTGGCGGGACACGACCTCCCCGCAGTGGACCCACTCGCGCTACGTCGGGGACGTGACCGAATTCACGCTCGAGGGCATGGTGATCGACAACTACCTGTACGGGGTGGCCTCGGTCGGGGTGAGCGGGCACGAGAGCCTGGTGGTCTTCCCGGGGGAGCGGATCCGGTAGGGTTCAGCCCAGGTCGGGGCTCACCTGCCCGGTTCAGCCTCCCGCCCGGGCCCGTCGGTATGCCCCCGGCGAGGTTCCCATGTCCTTGCTGAACGCGCGTGAGAATGACGCTGCGGAGTCGTAGCCGACCTGGAGCGCGATCCGCTCCAGGGAGAGGTTGGACTCGGTCAACAGGCGCCTGGCCCCCTGCATGCGCCAGGCAGTCACATACTTGTGTGGCGTCGTCCCCATAGTCTCCCGGAATCGAGAGGCGAAGGCAGACCGTCCCAACGCCGACTTCCTGGCCAGTATGTCCAGCGTCCAGCGGCCCGCGGGGTCGCCGTGGATCGCTCTCAGGGCGGGCGCCAGCCGCGGGTCGGCGAGGGCGCGAAGGACACCGACCGGCTCGGCCGTGTCTGCCCAGAAGCGGATCGCCTGAACGAAGAGGACCTCGGATAGCCGCCGGGTCACGGCCTCGTGTCCGGGCTTCCCGGCCCCCGCCTCGGTCGCGATGAAGGAGAAGAGCTGCTCCAGGGCCGCTCCATCGAGACGGTCGGCCCACCGGATCACGATCGACGCCGGCAGCTCTCTGAGCAGCGGGTGATCGAAGCGCTCGTCGAACTCGAAGTGCCCGCAGACAAGCCGAGTCGGCGCTGAGGTGTCGTCCTCCCCGCCATAGACGAGGGCGCCCTCGCCCGTGAACCCAGTGATCTCGAGCACCTCGTCGACCGTGCGCACCGGAGAGTCGGCATCACTCGTAAGCACGTGCTCGGCGCCGTGCGGCACCAGCACAAGGTCACCTGTCTCCAACTGAACCCGCGGTCCGTCCTCGACACCGACCCAACACGACCCGCGGACGACCATGTGGAAGCGCGCCACGCGTTGGAAGCGCGGAACGAGCACACCCCACGGACGGGTGAACGAGGTGGCGAAATACAGGCTGCCACGCAGCCGCACGTGATCGAGGATCTCACTCAAGACGTCCATGGATGGCACAGACCGTGTGGCGGTGGGGGGGGCGTGGGACGCCGTACCATAACACCAGACTAGTAATTCGTACGACGAATATGGACGAAACGCAAAGAAATAGCCACGAATTGCCGTTTTACAACCACACCGAGAGCTCCAACGTACCCACTCACCTTTCAATCAGGAGTTTGTCATGCTTCGCTTTCAACTCGTCGACGCCAACACCGCCCCCGAGGCTTCCGTCGAGACGATCCGCGCGGTCGAGGCCGCGTACGGCTTCCTTCCCAACCTGATCGCGACGCTGGGCAACGCGCCCGCCGCGGTCCAGGCGTACGCCTCGGTCTCGTCGGCGTTCGAGGGGTCGTCCCTCACCCCGGTCGAGCAGCAGGTGGTTCTGCTCACCACGAGTGTGGAGAACGAGTGTCACTACTGCGTCGCAGCACACTCGACGGTGGCGAAGATGGTCGGTGCTCCGGCATCCGTGATCGACGCGCTTCGGGAGGCCGAGTCCCTCACCGATCCGCGTCTCGAGGCGCTTCGCTCACTGACGCTGGCCGTCGTTAAGCACCGCGGGTGGGTGCCTGAAGCCGAGATCCAGAACTTCCTCGACGCCGGGTTCACGAAGGCTCAGGTTCTCGAAGTCGTAACCGGCGTCACGCAGAAGACGCTGAGCAACTACGTGAACCATCTGGCCGAGACCCCTCTCGACGAGAAATTCGCTCCGTTCGCATGGAGCCGGTCCGGGGCCGTCGCCGCGACCGCGTCCTGACGGAGAGCGGGCACGGTGGACGGGGTGTGAGCCCCGGCCGCCGTGCCCGCCCAGCAGGCCCGCGGTCAGCTCAGGCGTCGCACCGAAGTTGGCCAGGGATCGGTCGTCGAGATCACGAGCGCCGCAGCAAGCACGCCGGAGGCGAAAGCATGTGCCCATCGGGGTTCCGGTCTCAGGGGTCTCGACGGGTGCCGTATCCCTCCGTCCGACGTACCCTTCCGGTACACATCGGCCGATCGAAGCGGAGGACGGGAGGATGCAGGGGATGTCGAACGAGGCGAGTGCACTCTGGCGGGACCTCGTGCACGCAGCACGCGGCCTGATCCGGACGCGCGGATTCACCGCGGTGGCGGTCTGCACCCTCGCGATCGGCATCGGCAGCAACGCCGCCGTCTACAACGTCGTGCGCGGCGTCCTGATGCAGCCGCTCCCCTACGACGACCCCGGCCAACTGGTCCAGCTCGGAGGCTTCGTCCCCGGTGTCGGCACGAGCGAGCTGTCCGGCTCTCCGGCCGAGCTGAACGACTACCGGGAACGGGCCGGCACCCTCGACGGGATCACGGCGGTCTGGCCGCTGCACACGAACCTCGTCGGTGGAGACCAGCCGGTCCGGCTGTCGATGGCGCTCGTCGACCCGAACTTTCTCTCCGTCCTCGGCGCCCGGCCTGCCCTCGGCCGCGACTTCGACCCCGAGGAGATGATCAGCGGTGTCGGGACGGGGATGGTCCTCAGCTGGGAGACGTACCAGCGGTATTTCGGAGGCGATGCCACGGTGGTCGGCAGCACCGTCAACATCGACGGCGACCCGATCCAGATCGTCGGCGTGATGCCGGAGGGTTTCCACCACCCGGGCGAGCCCCTCGGCGCGAAGATCGAGGCGTGGACGACCCTCGACCTCCAACCCGGCGGCCGCTGGTTCTTCCGCACGTCCCGTCCGCTCCAACTCTTCGGACGGCTGGCCGATGGCGCGTCGATCGACGACGCCCGGGCCGAGCTGACGCAGATCGCGGACGAACTCCGTGCCGAGTATCCCGAGGCGTACCCGGCGGGCGCGGGATGGATGACCGGGGTCGAGCCGCTCGCCGACGAGGTCTTCGGCGGCATGCGACTCGTCCTGATGATCCTGATGGGCGCGGTCGGCTTCGTCCTCCTCGTGACGTGCGCCAACCTCTCCGCCCTCCTCATCTCACGCACCGCCGCGCGCGGCCGGCAGACTGCCGTTCGCCTCGCGCTCGGCAGCAGCCGGTGGGACATCGCCCGCTACAACCTGGCTGAAGGGCTGATCCTGAGTGTGACCGGCGCCGTGGTGGCCACCGCCGTCACCGTCGCGACGACGGGTGTCCTCCGCTCGGTGGCCGGGCAGTACCTCCCGCGTGCCGAGCTGATCGAGATCGACCTCGGGCTCGTCGGATTCTGCCTCGCGGTCGCCGTGGTGGCGGGTGTGTTGTTCGGCCTCGCTCCGGCCGTCGTGGCCTCGCTCACGAACCCACGAGAGCTCCTGGCGGGCGGCCAGCGGGGCTCGTCGAGTGCGGGAGGGCGCCTGCGGGATGCCCTGGTGGTGGCCGAGATCGGCACCGCCGTCGTCCTGGTCGTCGGCTCCGGCCTGCTCGTGTCCAGCTTCCGCAACCTGATGTCGGTCGACATGGGCTTCGAGCCGACGGACGTCTACGTGGCCCAGACGTACCTCCCCGTCCAGGTCGATCCGAACGAGGGCCAGTGGCGATCCTTCCCGAACCGCGTCGGCTTCTACGACGAAGTGCTGCGACTTCTCGAGGAGGAGCCCACCGTAACGGCGGCGGCGGGCATCTCGCACCTCCCCCTGCGCGAGACGAACGGCGTTCGTTTCGTGGTCGACGGTGAGGAGGTCGAGGCGACGGCCCGCCCCAACGCCGAGTACCGGGTGACGTCCGAGACCTACTTCGACGTCATGAGCATCCCCCTGGTTCGCGGGCGAGCGTTCACGGTCGGGGACAACAGCGACGCCACCAACGCCGTGATCGTGAACCAGGCGTGGGTCAACCAACACGCGAACGGGCGCGACCCTCTCGAGCTGCGGATCCGGCTGGGCAACGGCAACGCCGGCCCGCTCTGGCAGATCGTCGGCATCGTCGGGGACGTCCGCCTACAGTCACTCGATGTGGCGGCGCGTCCCACGATCTACGCTTCGTACCGTCAGGCCGCGGGCCACAACATGACCTTCGTCTTCCGCAGCGAAGGGGAGGCCGGTGCGCTCCTGGACGCGGCGCGCCGCATCATCGGGCAGGTCGACCGGGATCAACCGGCGTTCGGTCTCGCCTCGATGGACGAGGTCGTGGCCGCGTCGGTGGCCGAGCGGAGCGTCCTCGTCCGCATGGTCACCCTCTTCGGTGGTATGGCGCTCGCCCTGGCCGGCCTCGGGATCTTCGGTGTCGTCTCCTTCACCGTGCGTCAGCGCATGCGCGAGATCGGGATCCGGCTCACCCTCGGGGCCCGACCGGGCTCGGTGGCCGGACTGGTTCTGAAGGATGGGCTCAAGCTCGGGGCGATCGGTGTCGCGCTCGGACTCGTGGGCGCCTCGGTCACCACCGGGGTGCTCCAGTCGATGCTCTTCGGGGTCGAGCGATTCGACGCCGTCGTTCTCATCGCGGTCGTGGCGGGTACGCTCGGTGTCGTCGCGGTCGGCTGCCTTCTGCCAGCGCGCTGGGCGGCGCGGGTCGACCCGCTGGAGGTGCTGGGGGCGGAGGAGTAGAAGTCAGTCGCCCCCGCCCGTGAGCTACCCGATGACGTCGAAAGCCCGCTGCCGCCGGGGACCGTACCGGAAGACGCCGAAGTCCGCCTCGAACGCCGCGACCTGTTCGATGCCGAGGCGAACCATGGTGGCAAAGCTGGTGCGGTCCACCAGGGAGAAGTCCTGATCGGGGAAGTCGCGACCGATGGACCACGCCACTTCGAGGTCGGCAGCGCCGACGGGCTCGAGTACGGCCACGCCACTTCGGATGCCTCGCCAGAAGCGCTCCGCCGCCTCGCGGTGGATGCGCCATCGTAGGAGTGTCCACGTCTCGGAGAGGACATGGTCTGTGGTCACCCGGCGGCCCGCGGACGAGAGGATCTCCTGGGCGCGTGCATTGCTCCGGTCGGCGGAGTCGGCGGCGGCGTACCAGACCGAGGTATCGATGAAGACGCTTCTCACTCTCGACCTCGGGCCATCGCCTCCCCGATCATCCGGTCCTTGTGGGCGGCGATGTCCGATCCCCCGGAGCTCCCGAGGTCGAAGACGACGTCTGGAGACGCAGCCGGAGGACGCGCCTCGAGGTCGGCGTCCACGAGACGGCGCACGTACTCCGCCAAAGAGATCCCCATCTCGTTCGCGCGTCGGCGGGCGCGGCTGAGGGTTTCACGATCGAACGAGAGCTGAGTGCGGGCCATCGGCATACTTACATCATGATGTAACACCGACAACCGTCGCAAGCGCAGCCCTTCGTGGCGTGCCACGATGCCGCCGATTCTCGGGCGCTACGATGGCTCGATGGGAAGGCGACGCCGTGGTGGCTCAGGCGTCCCCGCTGCCACTCCCGACCGGAGTGAATCCGATCCCGTCGGGCGCCGCGCCGGACTCGAGAAAGGCCGTCACGGTGGCGGTGGACAGGTTCACCACGGCCACCCGCTGAATCGCGTTCGCCGAGACGAAGGCCCACGCCCCGTCCGGCGAGAGAACGAACCCCTGCGGTGACGCATCCCCGAGCCCCCGGGCTCGTGCGGCCGCATCGACGTCGATCGAGTGACGGATCGTGCCGCTGGCCCGATCGATGAGGACGAGCGTCCCGGCCTGGGGATCACTCACGACGACCGTGGCACCGTCGGAGGTCACGGCAAGGCGGTACGGAACACTGAGTCCCTGCACCCGAGCCACGACCTCTCCGGTCTCGCCGTTCACACCGACGACGTCCCCGCCCTGCATCGACCCGGTCCACCCCTCGAGCCCGTCGGGGGTGGCCGCGATGCCTTCGGTCCGAGTCCCCGCAGGCCAAACGCGGGTTTCCGTCCGACCCGTCGGGTCGACCCGGCTGACGGTGCCGTCGACGATGTTCGCCGCGTAGAACCAATCGCCTCCCGCAGAGAGCATGTGGCTGGCCTGCCCACCGGTGGCGAGGGTGCGCCGGATCGCGCCGTCCTCGACCGACACGACCAGAATCTCCCCGGTCCGTTCCGACGTGAGCGCGAGCGCCCGGTCACCGTCCACGAAGGCCGCCCCGTGGAGCCGCTCGTAACCCTCGACCGTGATCTCGTGCGTCACCGTCCCGGACCGGACATCGATGAACTGCACGAGGTTTCCGGGCCCCCGCTCGTCACCGTAGTTCGTCACCGCAGCGGTCCCGCCGTCCGACGAGAGCGCGACCTCGTGCGGCGCGATGTGCGTCGCGATGCTCGCGCGCCGCTCTCCGCTGGCGGCGTCGAGGAGCCAGACCGAGTCGTCGTCCATGTTGGCGACGATGACCGTGCCTTCGGGGGTCGGCTGGGCGGTGACGGTGACGGGGTGGGTGGCGAAGGTGGCCAGGACCACCGTCGTCAGGGCAGCCGTGTGCAGGTGGGATGCGAGCATGGGTGGGGTGGTCGGAGTACGGGGGTGGATGGTCGTCCTCGGTGGTGAGACGGTGGGTGCGGACGGGAGGGATGCACGGCACACGCATGCCCCGGCGCCCCCCACGCCAATGAGCTACCTTCGAGCATGACCCACCGCGAGGAAGCAAGGCGCGCAGAGATCGAGATCCTGCGCCGGATGACACCTGACCAGAAGATCTCGGTCATGAACAGCCTCATCCTTCAGGCGGTGGAGATGAAGGAAGCGTCGCTGCGCCAGACGCAGCCCGACCTCTCGGACGCCGCGCGCTCAGCGGAGGCGTGGAGGCTAGTCACGCGCGGTGCCAGCTGACCTCCTGACGACCTTCGTCGGCCCACTGGAGCGGATGGGGCTGACGTACATGGTCACGGGCGGCGTCGCTTCGGTCGTCTACGGAGACCCGCGGTTCACACGGGACGTGGACCTCGTCCTGGAACTCGAGCCCGACCTGGTGGCGAGCTTCCACGAAGCCTTCCCGTCGGCTGATTTCTACGTGCCACCCGTCGAGGTCCTGCTGGAGGAGAGCCAGCGACGCCCTTGGGGACACTTCAACCTCATCCACCACGAGACGGGGCTACGTGCCGATATCTACGTGCACGCCGGTGATCCCCTCGAAGCGTGGGGGCTGTCGAAGACAACGGTGCTGCAGATCGGCGGAACTGCCGTCGCCTTCGCTCCCCCGGAGTACGTGATCCTCCGCAAGCTCGAGTACTTCCGTGCGTCGGGTTCGGACCGACATCTGCGAGACATCGCGATGATGCTTCGCATCAGTGAGGCATCGATCGATCGCGTCCAGCTCATGGACTGGGTGGATCGACGAGCGTTGTCCGAGGAGTGGGAGGCGGCCACCTCATTCGAGGTGTGAGGCCGACACTGTGGTGACCCCCTCCACGAGCGCCTCCACGATCCGCGCGCTCACCGGCATCAACCCCTGCGACAGCTCCACCTCGAAGCCGACGTAGCGCGACTCGGGCAGCTCGGCCCGTAGCGCCGTCACGAGCCCGTCCGTCCACCCCCGGTAGGGTCGATTCCGGTGGACCGTGAGCCCGGACGTGGCCGGATCCCGCTGGAGCGCGCGCTGCCACGCGAGCGCCAGGTGGGCCTCCTCGGCCCGGGACGGGTCGAAGAGGATGCCGATGTCGGTCGACCGACGGCGTCCCCGCCAGACGGGTGTGAAGGAGTGTACACCGACGTGCACGACGAGCCCCGGCTGCCGCGATGTGATGGCGGTTCGCACGGCATCACGGTGGGGGTACCACACGTCCCGGAGGACCCGCTCCTTCTCGTCTCCCGACAGATCACGCGAAAAGTCGGACCAGAGCTGGTGATGTCCGATCGACCGGTTGCACTCGACCAGGAGTCGCGTCACCCGCTGAACGACGAGGGGGGCACCCATCCTGTCCGCCATCGCCTCTGCGACCTCGAGTGACCCGGGGTCCCAGCCACGGTGGCTGTCGAGCGCTGCGCGAGCGGCCGGGCTCTCGAAAAGGTGACGGTACGCAGCCGGCACGGTCCGCCCCGCGTGTTCGGCGGTGATCACGACCGAAGGTGAGCCGGTCACGACGGTTCGGCGGCCTCGAGGAAGAGCGTGTCGGTGACCAGGCAGTCGGCGAGCCGACCCGTCAGATGCGTGAGCGACTCGTCGCCCTGGTGGGCCCGCACCATCCGCCGAGCGAGCGGCCCGCGCGCCACGATCCCCTCCAGCGCGGCACCGTACTCGTCCGGCACATGATCCGGCGCCAGTCGGTCGGCGAGCTTCTGCCAGATCAGGCCTGCGGCCGCCTCCGACCGCGAGAGGCCGAGGGCGTTCAGGAGGGCGCGGTCGCGGACGACGACCTCGTCAGCGTCTCGGGAGGTGGCCCTCAGCAGGTCGGCGAGTGCCCCGGTCGACATGGCGTCGAGCGCGCGGACCGGCCCCCATCGCTCCTCCACGAGGGCACGTACGACGGCGACGATGAGGGAGACGACGGCCAGATCGGCGCTCGGACACTCCTGCGCATCGATGACACGGATCTCGACGGCCCCGCGCTCGAAGCGTGCGATGGCACCTCGGGCGTTGGCCCACTCGTGCCGGAGCACACCCTCGGGGTCGTGGGGCTCGAGCGCCCGGTAGAGGGGTTGGAGAATCCGCTCGCGGTACTCCTCCTCCGTGGTCACGGGCTCAGGGACCACCAGGCCCGCCACCTCGGGGATCGTGTGCGCGTTGGTTCGGTACGCCTCCAGCCGAGCGTCGAGGGCGGGCTGGACTTCACCTTCGAGGAAGGGGCTGGCGGCGGTCAGTGCGGGGATGAGAGGGAGCACCACCCGTACGGCCGCGTGCAGCCGACCGAACTCCTGGTCGTCCCCGAAGGGGAGGTTCACGTGGGTGCTCTGGAGGTTGGACCACCCGTGCCCGGAGCACCCGAAGATCCGGTCGAAGGTGCGGTACACCTCGTTGTACTCGTGCGGCCAGAGCACGGTCTCCCGGTCCGGATTCATCCACGGGTGAACACCGCCGGGCAGCAGGAGCGCGCCCTCACCGCCGGGTGTCTCGAGGCCCGCCAGGGCTTCGTTCGCGGCGAGCACCTCCGCATGGAACGCGCGACCCAGCCCCTCGAGCGTCGCCGCGGGGCCGTTGGTCTTGAGCTCCAGGACGTGCAGCACGAGTTCGTTCGACCAGGAGACGGCTCCTCGCTCGATCTCCGACACGGGCTCACCGGCCACGGTCTCGATCAGGCGATCGCACGCCGGCACGAGATCCAGGGATGCCCGATCGACGATCATGTACTCGATCTCGACCCCGGTCGCTTCGAAGAGACGGAGTCGCTTCATCGGGAACGCCCTCGCGCCTCGAGCTTCGACACGAAGTGCTGCATCACGGCATCGTACAGCGAGTCACCGAGGACGCCGTCCTCACAGCCCGCCTCGACGTTCGGGTT
>JAUIKL010000007.1 GCA_030430625.1 Gemmatimonadota bacterium | reverse complement strand
CTCTCGTCGGAGCCCGGTCTGGCCTCGACGACCATGGGCCCCGCCACCGCCCGACCCGTGATCCGGGGTATGAGCGGCGACCGGGTTCTCATGTTGGAGGACGGAGCACGCGTCGGAGACGTATCGAACTCCGGCTCCGATCACGCTACCGCACTCGACCCGACCTCGGCTCGCAGGATCGAAGTCGTGAGGGGGCCTGCGGCGCTCCTCTACGGAAGCAACGCCCTCGGCGGTGTGATCAACGTGATCCGTGACGAGGTACCTTCGGCCGTTCCACACCACGCGACCGGGGCGGTCACGTTGCAGGGTCAGTCGGTCAGCGACGCGATGGGAGCGAGCGGATCGATCCTGGTCGGACTGAACGACAACGTGCCTCTCCGTGTGGAAGGCACGGGACGGCGGTCGGGGGATCTGCACACACCGATCGGGGATCTCGAGAACACGGGTGCCCGGACGTGGACCGGGGGCGTGGGGTCGGCATGGGTCGACGACTGGGGCTTCGTCGGAGGCGCGTTCCGCGTGTACCGAAACGACTACGGGATCCCGGGCGGCTTCACCGGCGGCCACGCCGAGGGGGTCCGGGTCGAGATGGAGCGCATGTCGGCCAAGGTCCGTTCTCGTGTCGAGGACCCCTTCGGTCCGTTCACCTCGATCCAGGTGGACGGAACGGTCACCGACTACACACATCGCGAAATCGAGCCGCCGAACATTCTGGGCACCCTTTTCGAGCGGGTCCTGGCCAGTGGGGACGTCCTGGGCCGCCACGACGAGTGGGGTGCATTTTCGGCGGGAGCCATCGGCGCCCGTGTGTCGTGGGAAGACCTCGAGTACGGGGGCTCTCTCGGTACACCGAACTCGCGGCGATACACCGCCACGGGCTTCGTCTTCGAGGAGATCGACCTCGATCCCGTCCGTATCGAAGCAGGACTCCGATACGATTGGGTGAGGGTGGACCCGGCGCGCGATGATCCGGAGGCCTCGATCGGGAACGTCCGGTCGCGCAGCTTCCAGTCCGCTTCGGGTTCGCTGGGTCTCCTCTACAACCTGACCGATGGTGTCACGGTCGGCATGAGCGTCGCCCAGGCGTTCAGGACGCCGGACATCGGGGAACTCTTCTCCGAGGGACCCCACCTGGCCGCCTATTCGTTCGAAGTCGGCAATCCGGAGTTGGGCACGGAAGTCGGACGGGGCGTCGATGCCTTCGTGCGCTTCGGCTCCGATGTCTTCGAGGCGGAGATCACGGGATTCTACAACGACATCGCGGGATACATCTACGGAGAGGAGACGGGGGATATCAGCCCCGTCCAGCTTCCCGTGTACCAATTTCAGGGGGCGGATGCCCTTCTGAAGGGGTTCGAGGGCGGATTGCACTGGCAGTTCGCGGACGGCTTCGAACTCGAGAGCACGGGCTCGTACGTGAGCGGCACGCTCCAGAGTACGGGCGAGCCCCTTCCCCTCATTCCTCCACTCCGGGGTCGGCTGGCCCTGGAGTGGGACCGCACCGCCTGGTTCGTGCGCGGCGAGGGGGAATCTTCGGCCCGACAGACTCGGATCGGCGAATTCGAGACCGAGACCCCGGGCTACTCGGTGTTCCGCGCGGCTGGGGGCCTCCGGCTCACCGTCGGTGGTCGGCTGAACGTCCTGACGCTCAGCGTGGAGAACCTGACCGATGCGGAGTACCGCAACCACCTCTCCCGCGTGAAGGAGATCATGCCGGAAGCGGGACGAGGCCTTTCACTTACCTATCGCGTCGTCTTCTGAGACGACGAAGTACATCGGAGATACAACAACATGAACATCCGCTTCAGAAACGTCGGACTCTCTCTGGCTGTCCTCGGCGCCCTCACGCTCGCTGGCTGTGAAGACTCGCCGACCGAGCCGGAAGAGCACGGGGACGCCGAGACCCTGCGCCTCGTAATGAACGGTGCGACGATCGCATCGTTCTCCTGGGTCACCAACACATGGACGGGTGAAATGGAGGTCGAGGTCGGCGAGGAGACGCCGCACATCGATGTCGAGTTCCTCGACGAGGACGGGGACGTCATCGACTTCGACTCGGACTTCTACCTCGAGGTGGAGGTCGAAGACGAGGCGATCGCCGAGTTCGAGCAGGACACCCCTGGTGAGTTCGGTGGACACCTCCACGGGGAAGCCGAGGGTGAAACGGACGTGACCTTCATGCTCATGCACGGAGCCGTGGGCTCCGGTCACGTCGACCTCGAGACGACCGCTGTTCACGCACACGTGGAAGCAGCGACCGCGCCGAGCTTTTGACCGACGATGATGCACCCCGGACGGGCGGCGCAGACGCCGCCCGTCCGGGCTCGCGCTCGGCCCTCGACGAGTACGAGAGCCTGGAAGTCTCCGCCCGTCAGCACCTGACGCAGCAGCGTGGAGACGCCGTCGAACGGCGGGGACGCCAAGCCGCCTGGTTCATGCTGTTCGGCTTCGGACCTGCGGCGCTGGTCGCTGTCGGACTCGCCTTCCTCCTCGGGCAACCCGAGCTGATGATTCCCTTTGCGGGCGTGGGCGCAGCCGTGCAGCTCTTCCGCATCTGGCGGGAGAACCGACGGATCCGAGAGATCGACGACGAACTGGCCGACCCGATCGACGGTTCATAGCTCGACCTCGAGCTTTGCAGCGAGGCCCTCGCGCGCCTCCTCGACGGCTGATACGATCCGCCGATCGACAGGACAGCTCAGGAGTTACCGGATATGAATCGGATCGTACGTGTTCTCGGGGTCGCAGGACTGGCCATCACCACGGCGTGTGCCGTCGCCGAGTCGGACGAAGCCCCCGCGGACGAGATGGGTGCCGCGACCATGTCGAGCGCCCACGCCAACCCGCTCGTCGTGCTCCACGAAAGTGACGCCCCGCAGTTCGGCCTGTACGCGCCGAGCGCCGGTGGTAGAGGCCGCCCCGGACAGACGCCGCCGCCCGCCCGCACCCCGGCCGAGCGCGCCGCCGACATCATGGCGTACGACCACAGCGACTACGTCTTCGACGGATCGATGGAGCGAGGCGTCGAGGCTGGCCTGCCTGACTTCATTGCACTTCGTGACGCTCTGCACGACGCCGGTGCCACGGCGGCGACCCATCCCTTCGTCGTGAAAATGTCGAAGATCGAAGACGCGGATCAGGCGCGTCGCGACGTGGCCGCTCAGCTCGATGCCGGAGCCAGCGGGATCATGTTCGTCGAGGTCGAGACGGCCGAGGAAGCCCGGATCGGACTCGAAGCCATGCGGTACGTGGCCAACGGTGGTACCCGCCCGGACGGTGTGGGCGACGCACCGGAATATTGGGGCGTCGAGGCCGACGAGTACCGCGCCAAGGCCGACCTCTGGCCGCTGAACCCCCAGGGCGACCTGATCGCCTGGGTGATCGTGGAGTCGCACGAGGGCCTCGCCAACGTCCGCGAGATCGCCGCCGTGCCGGGCATCGGTGTCCTCTGGCCGGGGGCCGGCACGCTGCGCGGTCTGTTCTCGACGACAGGGGCCGACGGCCAGCGGGTACTGGACGAGGAGGCGTGGGAGAACTCGATCCAGCAGGTCCTCTCCGCGTGCAAGGAATTCGACGTGCCGTGCGGCTACCCCGCCAACGCCAGTGACATCGAGATGCGCATGGAGCAGGGCTTCAGCGTCTTCGTGATGGGCTGGGGTGACGCCGGTTTCGAAGCCGTCGAAATGGGGAGGTCGGTGGCCGGGCGTTAGCCCCGGTCACCTCCTCGTCGTCGGTCGAGGAGGCCGTCGAGGCTGAAGGCCCCGCCCCCCACGACGGACATCACCAGGAAGGAAAGGCAGTAGACGGCTGCCAGTTCGCCGCCGTTCTCCCAGTGCCAGAAGCCGCGGCGCGCAGCGTGTTGCATCCAGTACGCCACGGCCATCTGTCCCGAGAGGACGAAGGCGACCGGTCGGGTCTTGAAGCCCAGAATGATCGCGGCGCCGCCGACGACCTCGAGGATCGCGGCGGCGCCGCGCATCGACACCCAGTCCGTGATCGCGGTGCCGCCGAACCCTCCCCACATTTTCTGACCACCGTGGGTGAAGAAAGTGAACCCCAGCACGATGCGCCAAGCGTTCAGGGCCACGGGGCGGAGCGAGTCGAGCACAGACGTCATACGATGCCTCAGTTCACGAACGGGTTCGAGAAGCGCTCGTCGGTGAGGAAATCGTCGTCGGTCAGTGTCCCCATGAACGCCACGAGAGCCGCAAGATCGTCGGCGTCCAGACCGAACTGAAGGGGCTCACCCGTCTCGGGATCCTTCAATCGGTCGTCCAGAGCCGGACTGTTCTGCATCCCCGAGTTGTAGTGGGCCATGACCTGCTCCAGTGACGAGAAGCGTCCGTCGTGCATATAGGGCCCGGTCACAGCCACGTTCTTCAGAGAGGGTGCCTTGAACTCCGTCGTCTCGTCGATGTCCAGTCCGATGCTTCGAGAGTCCTGGACGAGCGCCATGGTCGGAAGCAGGTGACACTCCTGACAGCCGACGCCGACGGGATCGCGTCCGGCGAAGAGCTGTAGGCCGCGGTTCTCTTCGGCGGTGAAGCCCGGTAGATCGACCGCTTCGATGGCGCCGTCGTCATCCAGCAGCGCCATGCCTCCGGCCGCGTCGAAGGCCGTGTCGAATCGGGAACCGGTCGACACGAGCGTCCGGACGAACTGGGCCAGAGAGCGCCGCATCCGGTCCTCGGTGATCCCCTCGGAGCCGAACGCCCACTCGAAGAGTTGTGGGTAGTACGCGGTCTGTTCCATCCGAGCAATCAGCGCGGGCAGACCACCGGCGGCGGCATCGAACCCCATCTCGATCGGGTCCTGAATGGGCTGAAGAACTTGATCCTCGACGCTCGTTGCCCGCCGATCCCAGAACATCTCGGGCCCAACGTAGAACCGGACGTTACCGAGTCGCATCGCGTGGTTCTGAGTGGTACCACCTTCGAAGCCGACACTCTTCACATCGGCGTCCGTGAAGCCGATCGACTGGTCGTGACAGCTGGCACACGCCTTGGTCCGATTCACTGAGAGGCCTCGGTCGTAGAAGAGAACGCGTCCGAGGGTGGCCTGCTCGTTCGTGATCGGGTTGCCGGCCGTCGTGTTGTCCAGAGCCAGCACCGCCGCCGTGTAGTGGGACGGGTACTCGATCGTTTCGTACTCGGGCGGCTCGTCGAGGTCGAAGGTGATGAAGGCCGAAAGATCCGGCAGGGTGTCGTCCACCATCGGTGGCACCACCGTGCTGTCACCGCACGCGCCGAGGAACACCATCCCCAAAGCGGTCAGAGCGGGAAGCGACCTACGCATCTACACACTCCTACTTCGATCCGAACCGGTCCCCAGAAACAGGCATCGCACGTACAACACCGCGTTGCCGGGCGGGACAGGTCAAGACTAGCGGTCCGCGGAAACGCGAGAACGCTTGCCACCACCTTGAGAACGGGGGGATCTTTCTCGCCCTGCATTGTGCCCCCGCGAGCCCCCCTCGATGAGCGAAAAGACCTTCTCGACCGACGCTGCCTGGACCTCCGCGGATTCGTCCGAGCTCTACCGCGTACCCGATTGGGGCGGGGGGTATTTCGGTGTCTCGAGCACGGGATCTCTCGTGGCCTATCCGGTCGGCGACGAGGCCACGGCCATCGACCTGCACGACGTGGTTCGAGGGCTGGCGGGCCGGGAGGTGACGACGCCCGTCATCATTCGTCTGCCGGGCGTCCTCGAACACCGCATGACCCACCTTCGGCGCGCCTTCGATGCCGCGATCGCTTCGGCTGAATACGGTGGCGGATACGCGTGTGTGTATCCGATCAAGGTCAATCAGGAGCGGCACGTCTGTGAAGCCGTGCGGGACTTCGGCGCCGAGCTCGGATTCGGACTGGAGGTCGGATCGAAGCCGGAGCTCATCGCGGGCCTGGCGCTGACGCAGGGCTTCAACGAGATGCCTCTCGTATGCAATGGCTTCAAGGACGCCGAATACATCGAGACGGTGGTCCTGGCGGCCAAGATGGGTCGTTCCATCATTCCCGTGGTCGAGCAGGCGCACGAGCTGAAGCTCATCGCGCAGTCGGCGGCCGCTCACAGCGTCCTGCCCGATTTCGGAATCCGGGCACGTCTTACGACACCTGGAGTGGGGCGCTGGGCAGGCTCCTCGGGCTTCCGCGGAAAGTTCGGTCTGAGCATCGGCGAGATCATGCACGCCGTCGACTACCTGCGGGACGAAGGGCTCCTCTCCGGGCTCAAGATGCTCCACTGCCACGTCGGGTCCCAGATCTTCGACATCCGCACCGTGAAGTACGTCGTGAGTGAGCTGGCGCACCTCTACGTCGAGTTGCTACGCGCCGGCGCACCCGTCGAGACACTCGACATCGGAGGTGGGCTCGGCGTCGACTACGACGGATCCCAGTCGGCCAGCCAGGGGTCGATGAACTACACTCTGGAGCAGTACGCCTCGGATGTGGTGCATCGAGTGAAGGCGGTCTGTGACGACGCGGAGGTGCCACATCCCGACATCATGACCGAGTCCGGTCGAGCCCTCGTGGCACACTCGAGCGTGCTGGTCTGTGAAGTCATCGGGAGTCGGTCGTTCCCCACGGAGCCGGACCCCGCGCTCCTCGAGGCGGCCCTCGCCGCCGAGGAGCCGCCGCAGCCCCTTCTCGATGCCTACGAGGCATTCCAGACACGCACGACGACCGACAGCGACAGCTTGCTCGAGGCGTTCGCCGATGCCGAGCACGCACTCACCGAGGCCACGAACCTCTTCAACCTCGGATACATGGACCTGCGGTCCAGGGCGGCCGTCGAGGAACTCTTCTGGTCGGTCGGTCGGAGCGTGCTCGATCAGCTCGGAGACGAAGTCCCGGAGGAGCTCCACGACCTGAAGGACCGGCTGGCGGACCTCTACTTCGTGAACCTCAGCGTCTTCCAGTCTCTTCTGGACTCGTGGGGAATCGGTCAGGTCTTTCCGATCGTCCCCCTCCAGCGGCTCGACGAAGAGCCCACGCGGCGCGCGATTCTGGCCGACATCACCTGCGACTCGGATGGTCGTGTCGAGGCGTTTCCCGGCGAGTCCGGGCCCAGCGCCAGCCTACCCCTGCACGAGGTGCCCGAGGAGCCGGCCGGCTCGACATCCGAACCGTACTACCTCGGGGTCTTCCTGGTCGGCGCATACCAGGAGACGCTCGGGGACCTCCACAACCTGCTGGGCGACACCCACTCGGTGCACGTGCGGTCCGCGCCGAACGGGCGCTGGAGGATCGAGACGCTCGTCGAGGGTGAGACGGTTCGGGAGGTGCTGAGCTACGTCCAGTACGATCCACAGGAAATAAGGACGCGGCTCCATCGGGACATCGAGGACGCACTCGAGGCCGACCGGATCGAGCTCGGAGAGGCCGCTCGACTCCGTCGCTTCCTGGACGAGGGCCTGAGCGGCTACACCTACCTCGAGTAGAAATTCCCGCATGATCATTGGGCTTCCGTGATCTGGCACCCTTCCTGCATCTCGTAGCAGCATCGATTTCGACGGGGTCGAGTACCCCTCCAATGCGAGACGCACCACCCAAAGGGAGCTCCCCACATGAGCACGCTGAAACTGAACTCGAAGCTCGGACTGGTTGCCGCGCTCGCCATGGCCGGTTCGGCCGGGGCGTGCAAGACCGTCAGCCCCGACGAAATGCAGTCGAGCCTCGCCTCCCTCCGCTCCGAGATGCAGCAGGAGATGGCCGCCGGCGACGAGCAGGTCGCGCAGGACGCATCGAACCGCTTCTCCGACATGGAGCGCCGGTTCGCCGCCCTCGAGCAGGACCTCCAGGCCATGGAGCGTGAGTTCGAGGTCGCCATCGCCCGTCTCGAAGACGAGCTTCGCTTCAACGTTCCGGTCTACTTCGCCTTCGACGATGCGACGCTCGACAGCCAGGACCAGGACGTCCTCGCCAAGTTCGCGTCCGTCTCGCAGAAGTATTACCCGGACGCCCTCGTGACCGTGGAAGGGTTCACGGATCCGTCGGGTGACGAGAACTACAACCTCTGGCTGGGTGAGCAGCGTGCACAGGCCGTGGCGGACTACCTCGTGAACACCACCGCGATGTCCGCGGACGGGCTGAAGGTCGTCAGCTACGGTGAGGATGCTCGCCGTCTGGTGAACGACAACTGGGGCGAGGGCTCCGAGGGTTGGGAGAACCGCCGGGTCGTCCTCGTGATCGACCACGACGGTGCGCCGCCGGCGATGACGACGGACGGTGCCAGCTGACCGAGTAGGATGAGGCCGGCTTCGAGCCGGTCGAGACGGAGAGGGCCGCCGGGACAGTCCCGGTGGCCCTCTTTCGTATTCGGGAGTCCGTCACGAGAGCCTTTCCCCGGAGGCCGTTAGCGGCCATCGTTGGCCGACGCCACCAACCGAGCACCGCCCGTGACGTACGTCCCCCACTTTCAGCCCGACCACAGACTCTTCCCCTTCGAGTCACGCTGGTTTTCCAGCGACGTCGGCCAGGTGCACTACATCGACGAGGGTGAGGGCCAACCCCTGTTGTTCGTGCACGGAAACCCCACGTGGAGCTTCCTCTACAGGGGGATCGTGATCCGCCTCAAGAAGCGGTTCCGGTGCATTGCGTTGGACCTTCCCGGCTTCGGTCTGTCGGAGCGACCGCCCGCCTTCGACTACACTCCGGCAGCCCACGCGGAGGTGGTCCGTTCGCTCGTTCAACAGCTGGACCTCAAAAACCTGACGATCATGGGTCAGGACTGGGGCGGTCCGATCGGTCTGCGCGTCGCCGCAGACGAGATCACGCGTCTGAGGGCCCTGGTGATGGGCAACACCTGGTTCTGGCCCCTCGATTCGTGGCAGGGCAAGGCGTACGCGTACGTCATGTCCATGGCCCCGGTTCAGTCCCGCATCGTCAACCGGAACCTGTTCGTCGAGCGACTGATGCCCCGCGCGGTCAAACACCCCCTCTCGGAGGAGGTACTCGACCACTACCGTGAGGCGCTGCGCACGCCGAACCACCGCATGGGAGCTGCCGAGTTCCCCGTCCAACTGACGGCGGCCACCCGATGGTTCGCACGGTTGGAGGACGATGTCGAATCGAGGCTCAGCCGCGTGCCGCTCCTCCTGCCGTGGGGGATCCACGACCCGATCTTCACGAGAGCGTTCCTGGATCGCTTCCGGGCCGTTTTCGAGCACGCGCAGGTACAGCGCCTCGATGCCCATCACTACATCCAGGAAGACGCGCCCAAGGAGATCAGTACCGCGATCGAAGCCTTCCTGGACGGCCTCCCGACCGACGCGGCGGCGTGATTCCGGTCGCGGTCGCCCTCGGCGGCGCGCTCGGGGCCCTGGGCCGGTACGGTGCGACGACGTTCGTCGGTCGGGTGGCGGGTCATGCCCTGCCGTGGGGGACCATGAGCGTCAACGTCCTCGGCTCGTTCGCCCTCGGCTTCCTCATGGTCTGGCTGCCGGATCGGATGGTCGCCGACGAGCTTCGCCTCTTCGCGACGGCCGGGCTTCTCGGCTCATTCACCACGTTCTCGACCTTCAGCTACGAGGTCGTCGAGCTCGCCAAGACCGGAGTGTGGTGGAAAGTGGCCACATACGTAGGCGGATCCATGCTTCTCGGCCTCGCGGCGGTCGTCCTCGGGGCCGCGGCGGGTGTCGCTGCCAGCGGCGGCTCGAGGTAGCGGAAACCCCGCCACTTGCACGACTGCAGCCTTTTTTATTGAACCATCAAGGACATCTCCGTATCGTCGAGGTAACGGCTCGCCAGAGCCATCGAACCTCGGGGAGTCCAGATGTTCCAAGCCAAGTCGCTCGTACCTGTCGCCATCGTCGCCGTTGCCGCGGGCGTGGGCCTCACTCGCGCCGCCGAGCGGGGCGAGGACGGGGCCATCGTCGAGGCCGGTGCCTTGAGCGCCTTCGAGATCCAGATCGGTGACTGCTTCGACGACGAAGCGTTCGCCGCCGAGGAGATCTCCGAGATCCCGGCGATCCCGTGCTCACAACCTCACGACAACGAGGTCTACGCCACCTTCGACGTCTCGGCCGAGGAGTTCCCCGGAGACGAGGAGATCGACTGGCTGGCCTCCGAGGGGTGCTACGAGCGTTTCGCGGACGCCATCGGGATGAGCTACGAGGACTCGATCATCGACTTCACGACCATGTATCCATCCTCCGGGTCGTGGGAGAACGGGGATCGGGAGATCGTCTGTATCGGCTTCCACATGGAGTTGGAAAAGCTCGAGGCCACGATCATCGGATCGGGCATCTAGACGATCGAGCGGCCGTCGCCTCTCGGCCCGCCCTCCCCACAACAAATCGAGCCCCGTTCGTCCGACTGGACGGGCGGGGCTCGATGGTCGCTGCAGGACTCGAACCTGCGACATCTACGATGTGAACGTAGCGCTCTACCAGCTGAGCTAAGCGACCTCCTGAGGTGCGCCGAGGTCCGGACACGAATGCCCGGACCTCGAACGCGATACCCCCACGGGGACTCGAACCCCGGTCTTCGCCGTGAGAGGGCGATATCCTAGGCCACTAGACGATGAGGGCGCAGCAACCTCCGTTTTTTTCGGAGGGCCCAAATTCTACCCAACGGCCATCGCAAGCTCAACCCCTCAACGCTTTTGGAGCCCGGTGAGTCCTAGAAAGGGAACACGCAAGGCAATGAGCGCCGGCCTCATCTGGGAGACCGGCGGGCGTTGCGACAGTGCAACCATAGGTCGAGGGATGCCGGGGTGGAGACGGTCAGCAAGCTCAACGCGGAGTCGGTCCGGGGCTGGATGAACAACCGTCGCGGGTGGAGACGACGGTCCAACAAGCTCACCAAGGATTTCGTCTTCTCCCATTTTCGGGACTCCATCGTCTTCGTAAACCGTGTCGCGACGATCGCCGACACCCACAAGCATCACCCGGACATCGACGTGCGAGACGGGACCGTGCGACTCTCGATCAGCACCGAGCGCGTCGGGGGCATCACGGAAAAGGACCTCGACCTGGCCGAGCAGATCGACTTCGCGACCTCGTTCGGCAACGGCGCCTCGAACGTCTAGGGCGCCCTGAGGAAATCCACGACGAGCCGAAACACGTCCTCGTCCCTCAGCAGTCCAGCGTGCGTCGGGCAACACACCTCGTGATCCGGCACGCCCGGGAGCGTCGCGCTTTCGCCTGGCACGATGTGGGTGTCGATCGTCGTTCGCACCGTCATCGCCTCGACACCCTCCGGTGCGGGCGCCTCCGTGTTCAACGAGTCGAGGAACGGGCTCTCGGGCATCATGTCCTCCCGCCCTTCACCCCAAGCGAAGAGGGCCGACACGGTTCCCCGATGCGGTGAGCCGAGGAACGCCACCCTCCGCACCGCGCCGGACCCGTGCCTCAGGAGGTACCAGCGGGTCGCGAGCCCACCCATCGAGTGGGCGACCACATCGACCTGCTCGGACCCGGTGGCTACCCGCAGCGCCTCGACCGCTTCCCGCACCTCCTCGGCGTGGTCGACGTTGTTCCCGGTGGGGTTGTCGAACGTCAGACTGACGACCGCGTCCTCGGGCCACCCCATGCCGAGCAGTCGGATCCGAAGGGGAGCGAGGTCCCGTTCGGTATCCGACCACCCCGGCACCAGCAGGATGGGCACCGTGGTCGGCGGAGCGGGAACGAAGGCACCGACCGCCGACACGACGAACACGAGACACGACAGTGAAAGGGCACGCCTCACGCGAGCTCCTGGACGACTCCGATGATCGCTTCGAGGGCAAAGTCGATCTGATTCGTCGTAATCGTCACCGGGGGTGAGAGTTCCAATACTTCGCCCCGGTCTCCAGCGGGTAGGGCGATCACACCCCGAGCCAACAGCGCCTCCGCCGCGAGGACGCCCATTCCGTCTCCCACCCCTGTGGACCCGCTCAGGTCGATGCCGATCAGCAGCCCGAGGCCCCGGACCTCCCGGACGTGGGGCTGGTCCCGCAGCCCCGCGCGTAAGGCGCCCAGGAGTGACGCACCGATCTCGGCCGACCGGTCGGCCAGCCCCTCCCGTTCGATGACGTCGAGCGCCCGAACGGCGGCGCCACACGCGAGCGGGTGCCCCAGAAACGTGCTGGTGTGGACGGCTTCACCCTCGCTCGGCGGCCACGCGTCCATGATCTCGCCGGATGCCACACACGCCGAGATCGGGAGGCCCGCCCCGAGGGTTTTCCCGATACAGACGACGTCGGGCCTGAGGCCGACGAGAGACGACGCGAACCAGGCGCCACATCGACCGAGTCCCGTGTAGATCTCGTCCGCGATCACGAGGGCGCCTGCCTTTCGTGCCAGAGACGACAGCTCCGCCATGACCCCGTCTGGCGCCCGTCGTACACCGCCCCGCGCCTGTACCGGCTCCACGAGTACGGTTCCGATCGGGTCTCCGTTCGGGGCGCCCTCTCGCAACACCGACTCGAGCCGTTCGAGGACAGCCGACGGATCCCGATCCGGGAAGGGGAGAAAGGTGACTCCGTCGTACGCCCGATCGACGAACGGGCCTCGAAAGTGGGCGCGCTCGGTCACGGCGAGCGACCCGAGCGTGAGTCCGTGATACCCCCCCTGAAACGCGACGATACCCGGCCGACCCGAGGCCAGACCGGTGGTCTTCAACGCGCCCTCCACGGCCTCCGAGCCCGTATTGGCCAGCAGCGTTTTGGCGTTCTCGAACGGGGCGATCTCGGAGATGCGCTCGAGGAGGTCCACCTTCCGACGGGGAGGGTGCACGTCACCCATGCCATGGATGAGAGGCTCTTCGGCGAGCGCCTCGTCCAGCGCCGGAGGACGGTGCCCCAGAAAGGCGACGCCGAATGCGGAAGTCAGGTCGAGGAACACGTTGCCGTCCACATCGCGCACGTTCGAACCGACGGCCTTTTCCCAGAACACGGGCCAGTCGTCGGCCAGGTACGTGACGTTGCGCGACTCCACTCGAGCCAACCGCTCCGCCGCCCGGCGGCTCTCCGGTCCGGGCGGCTCCGTGACGAGCTTCGGCCGCTGGCGACCGAACGGCTCCTGCACGATCAGTCGGTGCCGAGCTGCGTGTCCGCCTGCATGCCCATCGCGTGGTACCCCTTGTCGACGTGAAGCGTCTCCCCCGAAATCCCCGACCCGAGCGGCGAGCAGAGGAACGCGGCCGCCCAGCCGACCTCGTCCGGGCTGTTGGCCGATGCGAGTGGAGCGTTGTCCGCGTAGTAGTCGACCATCCGATCGATGGTACCGATCGCCTTGGCCGCCCGGCTGGCCAGCGGCCCCGCGCTGATCGTATTGACCCGTACGCCCCAACGCCGGCCCGCCTCGAAGGCCAGCGTCCGGGTGTCGCTCTCGAGAGCCGCCTTCGCGGAACTCATCCCACCGCCGTAGCCGGGGATGACACGTTCGGCCGCCAGGTAGGACAGGGATACGAACGCCCCGTCGCGGCGCATCAGCGGACCGAAACGCTGAACCATCGACACGAGCGAGTAGGCGCTCGCCGACAGCGCGGCCAGATACCCGTGCCGACTGGTCTCGACGAGGAGGTTTTGAACCTCGGGGCCGTTCGCGAGGGAGTGCACGACGATATCGAGGCACGGAGTACCGAAGTCCGCACGCATCTTGTCCGCTACGCCCTGAATCGAATATCCGGTGAGCCCGGCGTACCGCTTGTCCTCGGCTACCTCCTCGGGGACGTGCTCGTCCAGATCGTAGACGGCGTCCAACGGGTAGATCTGCTCGAACTCGATCTCGCCCCCACCGGGGAGCGACATGTCCAGCTTCCCGCGCTCCAGGCTCTTCGTGAAGATCCTCATGGTCGGAGGCCAGGTACCGACGCAGACGGAAGCGCCCGCGCCCGCCAGGGCTCGGACGATCGCCCAGCCGTATCCACGGTCGTCCGCGACGCCAGCTACGAACGCGCGTTTACCGGTCAGATCGATCGACAACATGAGAGTTTCTCCAAGAGTGCGAGGACCGAGCTAAGCTACCGGGGCCGCACCGGCGGCGGGAGGCTGGCCGACCTACCCCGCGCTCGAATCGATCCGGTCCCGACGACCCGAGGCCCAGAAGAGGAGGGCGGCGGTCGCCGCGAGGGCGAAGACACCTCCCAGCGCACCGGCGGTATCGACCGACCACCACCACACCGGCGTGATGAACGCTACGGACGCCGCCGTCATCAACGCACCGAAGCCGTGGCGGTCGGCGTGGAGGAAGGACAACACGCCGACACCTCCGACGAGCAGGAGGGCCAGCCAAGGCCCGGCGTCGAACGTTACACCGACGGTGAGGCACCCCAGCAGCGCCCAACCCAGCACCTCCCAGGCCAGGAGGGACTGGAACCACCCCCGTCGCAGCCCCGGCGGTGCTCGATGCACACCCCACAACGTCAGCCCCGCGGAGAGCCACAGCCACACGTCCAGAGGGACGAACGCATCGTCGGACATCGAGAGCGGGCCGACCGCGGTCAGGCCGACGAGTACGAAACCCGCCCCCATGGCCAGCACGAACGCGTTGAGCGCCCACGGCCGGCGTTCGAGGTCGGGGTCCGTCCGGAGCATGTACACCAGCGCGATCATCGCGGCCACCATCACCGCGTCCAGGCACCAGACGATCTCGTCTCCGGTCAGCTCGGTCGTCCGGTCGAGGAAAACCGCGAGGAAGGCGAAGCCGGCCACGAAGTGGACGGCGGGCATCACCACGTTTCTGCGCATGGACGACGCCGTGAGAACGATCGGTGTCACGAGGGACACGATGCCGACCACGAAGCCCGCAATCGACCCGTCGGGCCATACGGCCTCGGAGTGGACGAAGGCAGCCAGAAGAAGACCGATCCCCGCAGTCTGCATCAGGTACGAGGCTGGCCGCCAACGCCTCTCGGACTCGAGGCGCATGCCCCCGAGAACGACAGCCACGCCCGTCGCCGCGAGGATCGCGCTCTGGCCCTCGACACCCAGGTGCGGCCACGCCCAGCGGAGGAAGACGATCCCGGCAAAGAGCAGGAGGACGCCGCCGGTCGACGCCAGCACGTACTGGGACAGACGCCGTGTCGTGCGCTCGGCGTGCTCGGCCACTTCGGACCTCAACGTCTCCGCGAGGTCCGATCCGATCAGGCCGCGTTCCTCCCAACGATCGATCGCGGCAGAGACCTGATTCGCGTGCTCACCCATGTCGGATCATGTCCGCACCTGGTCCGTGTGCGCAACGCATCGGACGACCGGTCAGAGGAGGTAGACGCCCGCTCCCAGGTACGCCACGAGCAGAACCGCACCCTCCCAGCGCTGAATGCACCAGCCGGTGCGCAGGAGTGGAAAGACGAGCACCGAGAGGATGAGCACGACCGGGAGTTCACGGGCAAGGATGCCCGACGGAACCGCGATGGGCTCCAGGACCGACGTCGTCCCGAGGATGGCCGCCACGTTGAAGATGTTCGAGCCGATCACGTTCCCTACGGCGATGTCGGCCTCCTTTCGCGCAGCGGCCACGAGCGCCGTCGCCAACTCGGGGAGCGAGGTCCCGATCGCGACGACGGTGAGTCCGATGACGACCTGTGAGAGGCCTAGTGAAGACGCGACCTGAACTGCTCCCTCGACGATGCAGTAGCCCCCCAGCACGAGACAGCCCGAGCCGAGGAGGATCCAGAAGACGTCGGGCGGATGAATCAGCGCACCATCGGTGGAGGACTTCATGTAGTCCTCGTACTCGTCGACGACCTCGGTCGACTCCTCGTCGACCGTCCGAAAGACGAAGGCCAGGTATCCGGCCAGGGCCAGGAGGAGAAGGACTCCATCTCCGCGGCTGAGCCGAGCGTCCCACAGGAGGGGGTAGAGGGCGGCGGTGACGAGCAGCATCAGCGGCATCTCACGCCAGACGACGCGGGCGTGAACCTTGAGTGGCTGCACGATGGCGGTGAGGCCCAGGATGAGGCCGATGTTGGCCAGATTCGACCCGAGGACGTTGCCGACCGCCAGGCCCGGGTTTCCCCCCAGAGCGGCCACCGCGCACACCACCAACTCCGGCGCCGAGGTGCCGAACGAGACGACGGTCAGACCGACGACGATCGGCGAGACGCCGAGCGAGGCCGCCAGCCGCGCGGAGCCGCGCACGAGCCACTCCGCACCGAAGTAGAGGACTCCCACCCCGAGAGCGAGGAGAACGACGTCGAGGAAAAGGTCAGGCACGACGACTCAACCAGCGTTCGAAGTCGTCGGCGCTCTTCGTGTTCAGGACGTCGTCCCGGGTCAGCCAGCCGCGGCGTGCTTGATCGACACCGAAGCGCATGTCCTTCAACCCCCGCGGCGAGTGCGCGTCGGTGCTGATGACGACCGGGACCCCCAGCTCCTTGGCGCGGTGCACGTGCACGTCGTTCAAGTCGAGTCGGTTCGGATTCGCGTTCAGCTCGACCGCCACCTGGAGTTCCGCCGCGGCCTCGAGCACCGCCTCCACGTCCATGGGGAACGGCTCCCGCCGGTTGATCCTCCGTCCGGTCGGATGGGCGAGGATGTCGACGGTCGGATTCATCATCGCCTTGATGACCCGCTCGGTCTGGGCCTTCCGATCCAGATCCATGAAGGAGTGGACGGAGATCACCACCACATCGAGCTCCTCGAGAATCTCGTCGGGCAGATCCAGCGACCCGTCCTTCATGATGTCGATCTCGGCACTCCGGTAGAGGCGGATCCCCTCCACCCGCTCCCGTACCTCGTCCACCTCGACCCACTGCTCCCGGGCTCGCTCGGGCGTCAGGCCCTGCACCATGGCCATCGCCTGACTGTGGTCGGTCACAGCGATGTACTCGTAGCCGAGGTCGCGGCACGCGAGCGTCATCTCCTCGAGTGAGACCTTTCCGTCGCTCCACGTGGAGTGCATCTGGAGGTCACCCCGGATGTCGTCGAGGGTCACGAGGTCCGGCAGCTCGTCCGCGAGGGCCGCCTCGACTTCACCCCGGTTCTCCCGCAGGACCGGAGGCACCCACGACAGGCCCAGAGCGGCATAGACCTCCTCCTCCGAGGAACCCGCGAGACGCTCCCCATCCTCCTTGTCCAGCTCCTGCGGGTCGGCTCCCTCCGGTATGCGGAACACGCCCCACTCGTTGACCCGAAGGCCCTCGCGGACCGCCCGGGTACGCACCGCGACATTGTGCGCCTTGGATCCGGTGAAGTACTGGAGCGCCGCACCGTACGAGCGCGCGGGGATGACCCTGAGGTCGACCTGCAGCCCGGAGTGAAGCACGATCGTGCCCTTGGTGGGACCGGCACCCTCCACCCGCGCGGCGCCGTCGAAGGCCACGAAATGATCGACGACCGCGCTCCCGTCCCCCTCGCATCGGGCCAGAATGTCGACATCGCCGATCGTCTCCCGGCGCCTGCGCAGACTACCCGCCACCCGAACCTCGTCGACGCCCGGCGCAGCCTCGACGTGCTCGAGCACACTGGCAATCAGCTTCTCCACCTCGTGGATCTGGAAGCGGCCGGTGTGTTTGCGGTGGTCCTCGATGCTTCGTTTGATCTTCTCGACGCTCTTGAGCCCGAACCCGTCGAGCCCCTCGACGGCGCCACTCTCGATCCGCTCCTCGAGGTCGTCGATCGTCCGGACGTCGAGTTCGTCGAACAGCTTCTTCGCCTTCTTCGGCCCGACTCCGCCTAGGCGAACGAGTTCGACCAGCGTGACGGGCACCTCGGCCGACACTTCGTCGAGACGGGTGATCCGTCCCGTGGTGAGGAGTTCGGTGATGTGCTTGGCCACACTCTTTCCGACGCCGGAGAGTTCGGTCAGGTCTTCTCCTGCCGAGACCATGTCGGACAGGGGTCGGCTCAGAGAGTCGATCGTGTTCACGGCGTTCCGATACGCTCGGATGCGAAACGGGCTGGCGCCCTGGATCTCAAGCAGATCGGCGAGCGTCGTCAGCGTCCGAGAAACGTCGAGATTCTCCATCACCCTTCCCCGTCGATGGTGCCACCGTGTTCGGCGAGCCGTTGCCGGAACTGGTCGAAGTCCAGGACCTCGACACCGAGCTTCTCGGCCTTTTCGAGCTTGGATCCGGCGGCATCGCCGGCCACGACGAAGGCCGTCTTCTTCGAGACCGACCCCGACGTCTTGCCCCCGACGGACCGCCACGCGGTCTCGGCGACGACGCGCGGGACGGGGATCGCGCCGGTGAAGACCACGGTGCCGAGTTCGGGAAGGGCTTCGCCGCGGACTTCGACGGCCTGCGGCTCGACGCCCTGAGCCAGAAGCGCACCGACCGCAGCCGCGTTGCGTTCGTCCTGGAAGAAGCCGGTGATGGCCTCGCTCATACGCGGCCCGATCCCGTCGATGGCCACCAGCGCCTCGGTGCCGGCAGTGCGAATGGCCTCGAAGGTCCCGAAGTGCTCGGCCAGGGTCCGCGCCACCGTCACGCCGACCTCCGGGATTCCGAGCGCGATCAGAAAGCGCTGGAGGTCTGGAGTCCGCTTGGACGCGATCGCGGCTACGAGGGCGTTCGCGGACTTCTCTCCGAACCCCTCGAAGCGGACGAGCTGTTCGGGCCGGACGCTGAAGAGATCGGCGAGCCCCGTCACCAGCTTCTGTTCGACCAGGAGATTGGCCGTCTCCTCCCCGAGACCTTCGATGTCGAGAGCGGCGCGTGAGCCGAAGTGGATGATCCGACCCTTCAACTGGGCCGAACATCCGAAACGGTTCGGGCAGACGGTCCGAGGTCCGTCCTCGACGACCACCGTGCCGCACACCGGACACTCGGACGGCATCGCGAAGGGTGCCGAGCGGTCCTCACCGTGCTCCACGACCTCGACGACCTGCGGGATCACATCCCCCGCACGCTGGATGCGCACGGTGTCACCTTCGCGCAGGTCCTTCCGGGCCAGCTCCTCACGGTTGTGCAGGGAGGCCCGTGAGACCGTGACACCACCTACGACGACCGGTCTCAACCACGCCACAGGGGTCAGAACACCCGTCCGACCGACCTGAATGTCGATCTTCTCGATCACGGTCACCTCCTGCCTCGGCGCGAACTTGAAGGCGATCGCCCAGCGGGGGTGATGGGAGGTCGCTCCCATGGCGCGTCGAGCCGCGAGGTCGTCGAGCTTCACGACCACCCCGTCGATCTCGTAGTCGAGGTCGTCGCGATCGGCGTCGAATCGGGCGTGGTACGCGATGATCTCTTCGGCGGACCGTGCGGTTTCGATCCGCTCGGGAACGCGGAACCCCCAGGACCGGATCGCCTCGACACCGTCCTGATCGCGCGCGAAGTCGACGCCTTCGACGTGGAGCACGTCGTAGACGAGGAGGTCGAGACGTCGGGACGCAGTCACACTCGAGTCGAGCTGACGAATGGAGCCGGCGGCAGAGTTGCGGGGGGATGCGTACGGCTCCGATCCGGACGCCACGAGGCGGGCGTTGAAGTCGGCGAAGTCCGAGACGTACATCATCACCTCACCCCGCAGCGACAGGAGGGTCGGCGCCGCGATGTCGTCGGTTCGCAACCTCAGGGGCACGGTCGGGATCGTCCGAATGTTTTCGGTGACGAGTTCACCCGCCGCCCCGTTGCCCCGCGTCACCGCTCGGACGAGGAGCCCCTCCTCGTACACGAGCTCGATGGAGGCTCCGTCGAGTTTGGGCTCGAGGATGTAGACCGGTTCCACACCCGCGCCCAGCGCCTTTCGAACCCGCGTGTCGAAACGCACGATCTCGTCGGGGCTCTCCGACGAGTCGAGGGACAACAGCGGAGCCACGTGTTCGACGGTCTCGAACTTCTCCTGTGGCGGAGCGCCGACTCGCTGCGTCGGAGAGTCCGGGGTCAGAAGCTCGGGATGGTCCCGCTCCAGTTCCTGAAGGCGCCGATACAGGACGTCGTACTCGGCGTCTCCGATCTCCGGGCGACCCTCGTGATAGTACAGCCGCGCGTGGTAGCGGAGTTCACGACGCAGGTCTTCGACCTCGCGAATGATCTGTGGCGGCGGGGTGGACAAAGGGCTGCCCGGGTCGAAGGGTGGGGGCCGAACATAATAGGCAATCGGCCTCCACGGCCTCATGGCAGGCGCTCGAATCGGCCCGTGGAACGAGCCTCGCGGCTGGCAGATGACCTCCCGGCACGTACATTCCCCCGCGCTCGTTCTCGACGACCCGGAAAGCACATCGATCGGAGGTCCCATGAAGCCGTCGTCCGCATTGGGCACATCTCTCGTGATCGCGACCCTTTTGAGCGGAGCCTTCACGCTCCCCGCTGCGGCCCAGATGGAGGAGACCACGCGTCGAGCCGCGGACGAGGGTGACGGCCCACACGAGCGATTGATCCTCCGAGGTGGGACATACATCGACGGCGCCGGAAGCCCACCACTCGGACCGGTCGACATCGTGGTGGAGGACGACCGGATCGTGTCGATCCAGGCCGTCGGTTTTCCGATGGCCCCGATCAACGAGAACCGTCGCCCGACCGGGGCCACTCGCGAGATCGACGTCTCCGGGATGTACATCCTCCCCGGGTTCGTCGACATGCATGCCCACACGGGCGGAGGAGGGAAGGCGCCGCAGGCGGAGTACGTGCACAAGCTCTGGCTCGGACACGGGATCACGACGTCCCGAGGGGTCGGGCACGGTCCGATGATGTGGTCGTTGGAGCAGAAGGCTCTGTCCGAGGCCAACGAGATCGTCGCCCCGCGGATGTTCACCTACGCGCGGCCCGGTGAGGGGTGGGACCGCGGCCCCGTCACTTCGCCCGAGCTCGCCCGCGAATGGGTTCGTTGGGCCGCCAACGTCAACGTACGCGGCGCGCAGATCGATGGACTCAAGCTCGCGGGTGCGGTATTGGCTCCGGCCATCATGGAGGCCCTCATCGACGAGGCTCACCAGCACGGGCTCGGGACCGTGTCCCATCTGTCCCAGACGGGTGTGGCGCGGATGAACGCGCTGGACGCGGCCGAACTCGGGCTCGACATGATGACCCACTACTACGGGCTCTTCGAGGCGCTGTTCGAAAACCAGACGATCCAGGACTACCCCGCCGACTACAACTACCAGAACGAGCAGCACCGCTTCGGCCAGGTCGGGCGCCTCTGGTACCAGTCCGCCGAGCCGGGCTCGGAGACGTGGAACGCCCTCATCGATCGCTTCCTGGAGCTCGACTACGGGATCGACCCCACGATGACGATCTACGAGGCGAGCCGGGACGTCATGCGCGCGCGTGAGGCCGAATGGCACGACGAGTACACGCTACCGACCCAGTGGGACTTCTATCAGCCGAGTCGGCAGGCCCACGGTTCCTACTGGTTCTATTGGACGACCGAGGACGAGTACCACTGGCAGCAGTTCTTCCAGAAGTGGATGCGCTTCATCAACGACTACAAGAACGCCGGTGGAATCGTCACGACGGGGTCCGACTCCGGCTTCATCTACAAGCTGTACGGCTTCGACTACATCCGTGAGCTCGAGCTTCTCCGCGAGGCGGGCTTCAACCCGCTCGAGGTCATCCGGGCGGCCACGTACCATGGCGCACTTCAGCTCCACAAGCCGAAGGGGATGGAGAACGATCTGCAGTTCGGCGTTCTCGAGGTCGGCGCGAAAGCCGACATGGTCGTCGTCGCCGAGAATCCGCTCGAGAACCTCAAGGTGCTGTACGGAACCGGAACGCCTCGCCTGAACGACGAGACGGGAGAGGTCGAGCGGGTCGGTGGGATCCGCTACACGATCAAGGACGGGATCGTCTACGACGCCCAGCAGCTTCTGGCGGACGTGCGCGAGATGGTTCGACTGGCCAAGGAGCGAAGCGTCATGGATCAGGGGGCCAACGACCTCCACTGATATCGAGTCGAGGCGCCGTTCGTGAACATCGAAGCGCTGAGGGCGGACACTCCGGGCCTCGCCCATCGCGCCCACCTCAACAACGCCGGGGCGAGCATGATGCCCGCTCCGGTCATCGAGGAGATCCGCGCCCACCTCGATCTCGAATCGCGCATCGGCGGATACGAGGCGGAAGCTGAGATCCGGGATCAGATCGAAGCCGCCTACCGCTCCGTCGGGCGACTGCTGCACGCTCCGTCCGACCGGATCGCGATGACCGAACACGCCACGGCGGCGTTCGTCGCGGCACTCTCGTCGATCCCGCTCGAACGCGGGGACGTGCTCGTGACCACGAACCACGACTACGTCTCGAACCAGATCCAATTCCTGTCGTTGGAGCACAGGATCGGAATCGAGATCGTGCGCGTACCCGATGCTCCCGAGGGGGGCGTGGACCTCCAGGCGATGGAGGAGACCATCCACCGTCGACGACCCAAGGTCGTCTCGGTCACCCATATTCCGACGAACTCGGGACTCGTGCAGGACGTGACGGCAGTCGGGCGGATGTGCCGAGCGCGTGACGTGTGGTACCTCGTCGACGGGTGCCAGTCGGTCGGCCAGGTTCCCGTGGACGTCGAGACGATCGGTTGCGACTTCTTTTCCGCGACGTCGCGGAAATGGCTCCGGGGCCCGAGAGGAGCCGGCTTCCTCTACGCCTCCGACCGAGTCCTCGACGCGGGGCTCGAGCCGCTATTTCCCGACATGCGAGCGGCGGACTGGATCGCGCCGGACCTGTACCAGCCGGCCCCGGACGCCCGGCGCTTCGAGAGTTGGGAGTTCTCGTGGGGCCTCGTCCTCGGCACGGGCGCCGCCGCCGAGTACGCCCTGGACGTCGGAGTCGAAGCGGGTTCGCGGCGAGCCCTCGAGCTGGCCTCGGAACTCCGAGGGCTGCTGTCCGGCATCCCGTGTGCTCGTGTGCTGGACCGCGGGCCCTCACTCGGGGCCATCGTGACCGCCTCCTTCGAAGGGCACTCGCCCCATGCTCTCGTCGACGCTCTGCGTGCACGGAGGATCAACACGGGTGCTCAGAGCCGGATCGACGCGGTGATCGACTACGGGTCGAAGGGTGTCGAAGGAGCCCTTCGCATGTCCCCGCACTATTTCAACGACCGCTCGGACCTCGACCTCTTGATCGACGCCCTGACGGAGATCGTCGGGTGACTCGACGATCGGCCTCGGTCGATTTGAAGAAGATCCAGGCCTACTCCGTATGCTGGAGTACGGGCATTCCGCCCGTAGGAGTGTAAAGGGTGCAACGAGCGTTGGAACTCGAGCTGATTCGAAAATGCAAGGCGGGGCAGTCCCGCTTCTACGAACCTTTGGTCCGGGCCTACGAGCCCGCCGGCCTCCGACTTGCCGTCGCGATGATGGGCAACACGGAGGACGCGAAGGATGCCCTCCAGATGGCGTTCATCAAGACATACGACACACTTCCCCGATTCGACCTGAGACGGCCGTTCGGCCCCTGGTTCTTCCAGATCCTGCGGAACCAGTGCCGGGACATGCTTCGGAGTCGAAAGGCGAAGTTCAACATGGAAGCGCTGGACGAGCGCCTCGAAGAACGCCCCGCGGATTCGGAGCGTGGGCCGGAGCGACTTCGCCAGAAGAACGCGGCCAAAGAACTGTTGTGGCGGGGCCTGGAGCACATCGGCACCGAGCACCGCGAGATCCTCGTCCTCAAGGAGCTGGAAGGGTTTCGGTATGCAGAAATCGCCCAGATCCTGGAGATCCCCGAGGGAACCGTGGCCAGCCGTCTCTACCACGCACGGAGCGCGCTCAAGGCTGCGCTCACCGACATGAACGCCGAGTACCCCTAGATGTCGAAGCAACCCGACCGGCTACATCCGGTCACCCCTGACGAACTCATGCGGTACCTCGATGGCGAGATGTCTCCCGAGGAGCGTCGACGTGTGGACGCCGAACTCGATCGTTCGACCGAACTCCAGCGCGAAGTGGCGGTGTACCGGAACATGAAGCACGAGATGCAGGACCTTCACTTCCATCCAGGCTCCCATCAATCATCGGTTTGGGATCGTGTGAACACCCACGTCAACCGACCGATCGGCTGGGGACTCGTCGTCATCGGCGTCGCGATCTGGATGGTCTACGGAAGCTGGGTGTTCGCTACGTCTCCGGGCTCGGTGTGGGAGAAGCTGGGCACCGGGGGGGTCGCGATCGGGGTCCTGATGCTCCTCACTTCGGTGATATGGGAGCGCTATCGGGAGTTTCCCTCGGACCCGTACAAGGACGTGCAGCGTTGATCGTAGTGACGAGCCCCACGGTCGCGGGGCAGCGGATCACCGAATCGCTCGGTATGGTCCGCGGCAGCTCCATCCGCACCAAACACGCGGGCAAGGACATCATCGCCGCACTGCGAAACGTGGCTGGCGGAGAGATCTTCGAGTACACGAAGATGATGGCCCAGGCCCGTGAACAGGCCGTCGACCGAATGGTCGAAGAGGCCCAGTCCATGGGGGCCGACGCCATCGTCTCGGTGCGTTTCCAGACGTCGATGGTGATGCGCGGAGCCGCCGAGATGCTGTGCTACGGCACGGCGGTCCGCCTGGCACACGAGGACGGGTAACCGAGACGACCGACTTCCCACGGCCTCGGGGCGCGCGTACCTATTGAGGTTCCGTCACCGGTAACGGGGGCGAGGCTTCAGCAGGCAGGTTCTCTTGCAATCCAGGCGTTGGCGCGACCCCCACCGAGCGGACCGGCCGCGGGTCCGTCGCATCCGTCCTGAGGCGTTTCCCCTCGGACCCGCCTCCTGATGCGGAGCCGTTGATGGGGATCGTCGCCGTACTTCAACCGGACGCGCGCCTACGGGCTCAGGTCCTCGAGGCATTGGCTCAAGAGCACTGTGTGACCGCATGCTCCGATTGGGCAGAGATTCACCGGACCGTCGCTCAGCGTGACGTCGACGCGATCGTCGTCGACGCCGACGTACCCGAGCCGTCTGTCGCGACCTCGGAGCTTCGTACTCTTCGAGCCAAACACGATGTCGCCGTCCTCGTCTGGACCGAGAGCGGGAGCCCGGAGCGCTTCTTCGATCTGGGAGGTGCGGGTGTCGACGCCCTGATCCCCCCTTCCGCGCGCCCCTCCGCGATCCGCGACCTGGTCTCTCGTTCCGTGGCCGATGCCTGTGGTCGCACCGCCGCGGCCCTTCTTCCCGCGGCCTGGCCCGAGGAGGCGACCGCCGCCATGGGCTGGGCCGTCGCGCACGCCGGCGAGGCCCCCAGGGTCCAGGACCTGGCAGACGGGATCGGTGTGCCCGCGACCCGGCTACGAGAAATGCTCCGGGATGGTGGGCTACCCACTCCGGCTGAACTTCTCCTCTGGGGGCGACTCGCCCGAGCAGGAGCACATTTCGGTGACCCGTCCCGAACCGTCGAATCGGTGGCCTACTCGCTCGGCTACGCCACCGCCGGGGCGCTCTCCCGAGCCATGCGCCGACATACCGGCCTGACATCGGTGCAGGTCCGAGAGGGCGACGGCATGCCCGGGGTTCTCCGAGCTCTGCTCGAACGGCGCAAGCGCCGTCGCGGGACAGCGCTGTCGGGTGCGGTGCGACTGTCGTGGGCCGCGAGTGTCGCGCTCCTCCTGACGTTGGCGGCAGGCTGTGCCTCGGTTCCCTCGGTCGACCATGGCGCGGTCGACCGGCTCCTGTCGGCTCCGCCCATGGACCAACTCCACGCCGGGGTCCTCGTGGTCGACGCGGGTACCGGGGTGACGCTCTACGCGCACAACGAGCGCCGAAGATTCGTTCCCGCCTCCAACCAGAAGGTGCTCGTCGCGGCCACGGCCCTTTCCCTTCTCGGAGGCGACCACCGCTTTCGAACCGATGTCCTCCTGGACGGACCGCTCACGGATGGTGTGGTCGAGGGTGATCTCGTCCTTCGACCCACGGGGGACCCGTCGATGTCGGCCCGCTTTTGGGCCTCGGGGACTGCTGCCCTGGAAGCGCTCGCCGACAGCGTCCGGTCGGCCGGTGTCCACCGGGTGAGGGGACGGATCCGAGTCGACGCGACCGCGTGGGACAGCACGACCATCGGGCCCACACGGGAGGTGGCGGACCTCCCGTGGGCCTACGGGGCATCGGGATCGATCCTCGCGATCGACGAGGGCGAGGTGACGCTCGTCGTCGAAGCTGGCCCGCGCGTCGGGGACCGGGCCTCGGTCCGGTGGTCCGATGGTGGCGATCGGTTCGTCCGGGCACGCGTCGAGACGATCGGTGCCGACAGCACCGGAAGTCTCTCGTCGAGTTACCTGCCGGAGTCTCGACGACTGGTCGTGCACGGCGGGATCCCACTCGGCCGAACGGACACGCTCACAGTGGCCCAGAGAGATCCGCTGGGTGTGGCGGTCCGCGCGTCGTCCAACGCATTCCAGCGCGCCGGCATCCAAGTCGACGACGGTTGGATCGTCGATTGGGACGCCCACCCGTCTCCGTGCATCAGACCGCGACCCACGTGCCCGGAGCCGCTGGCTACGCTCTGGTCTCCACCCCTCTCCCAGCTCCTCTCGGGAATCCTCGAATCGAGTCAGAACTGGATGACCGAGCAGTTGGTGCGGGCCCTCGGGGCCCGCTACGGGCGGAAGGGGAGCTGGGACGAGGGCACGGGGGTCATGCATGCGTACCTCGTGAACGAGGTCGGGGTGGTGCCCTCCGACCTTTCGCCCCGGGACGGTTCGGGCCTCTCGGCCTACAACCTCGTCACACCCAGAGCGATGGTTCGCGTGTTGAAAGAGATGGCCGAGGGACCGTCCGCCGAGGCCTTCCGATCAGCTCTTGCCGAGCCCTCCGAGGAGGGATCGACGCTCGAAACTCGCCTCTCAGGGTTGGAGGACCGAGTGTTCGCCAAGACGGGGACGATCTCGAACGTGAACTCTCTGTCCGGCTACCTCGTAAGGGATGACGGGGACGACGTGATCTTTTCCATTCTGACGAATGGATCCGGACTCCCCGCCAGCCGTCTCCGCCCGGTGATCGACGACATCGTCCGGGTTCTCGCACGCACGCCCAGCAGCCCCTGAAGCCGATGAGCGACTACGACTTCCCCGACCTACCCTCCGACGAAGACCTCGGGATCACCGAGGAAGACCGGAAGGCCTTCGAGGAGGAGGGCGGCGACGGGCCGGAAATGACGGACGCCGAACTCGAAGCCCTCCTGGGCGAACGGCCGAGTCCACCGCCTGCGCCGAAGTCGGGTGCGGCGGCCTCAGCCGGCGGCGCGGCTGCCGGCGCCGCGGGCGCCAGGAAGGCGGAGTCGGCGGCCGACGGGAAGGCCGCACGCGCGAGCGCCAAAGAGGCGGAGAAGGCGGCGAAGAAGGCGGCCAGGAAGGCCGCGCGTGCGGAGAAGAAGGCGGCCAAAGCCGCCAAGAAGGCAGCAGGGACCGCGTCGACGATGGGGGACGGCACCACAAAGGACTCGGGTGGGGCGTCGTCACCTCCGACCGACGGTCCGGCGGGCGCAGCCGCTCCGCGTCCGACGTCGACGGCCCTCGCCGGCCCTCGCACCCGATGGAGAGCCGCCGTCACCCTACTCTTTCTCGTGGCTACCGCCTGGTTCTCCAGCGCCGACCGCTACACCCCCCGGCCGGTCCCCGCCAACGCCCCGGAGGACGTCTTCTCGTCCGCCCGAGCCATGGCGACGCTGATCGAGGTCGCTCGGGCCCCGCACCCGACCGGCTCCCCCGAGCACGCCCGGGTCCGCCAGTTGATCGTGGACCACCTGGTCGACCTCGGTCTCCAGCCCGAGATCCAAACGGGACTGGCCAGCGTACAAGCCAACGGGCGGGCGCGCCTCGTGACCGCCCGCAACATCGTGGCCAGGATCCCCGGCTCGGACCCCACCGGCGCCTTCCTGATCACGGCACACTACGACGCCCGGGACCAGTCGCTCGGAGCGTCGGACGACGGGGCCGGCGTGGTCGCGATCCTCGAAGCCCTCCGTGCCGCCCTCCACGACGGCGACTTCCGAAACGACGTCATCGTGCTGATCACGGACGCCGAAGAGTTGGGGCTCATGGGCGCGAGGGTCTTTGCGGACGAGCACGAATGGATCGACGATGTCCGCGTGGCCGTCTCGCTCGAGATGAGGGGGTCGGCGGGCCCGGCCATCATGTTCGAAACGAAGGACGAGAACGGGTGGATCGTGCGCCAACTGGCCGAGGCCGATTCGCATGCCTATGCCAATTCCATGTCGTTCGAGGTCTACCGAAGGATGCCGAACGCCACCGACTTCACGATTCTGCGTGAGGCGGGAATCCAAGGGCTGAACTTCGCCGCCATCGACGGAGCGCCCGCGTACCACCAGCGGTACGACGACCCGGCTCATCTCTCCGAGGCCACCTTGCAGCACCACGGAGAGCACGCACTCTCGACGCTCAGGCACTTCGGGAACATCGACCTGTCGGTCGTCGACGCACCGAACGCGGTGTACACCACGCTGCCGTTCGTCGGCATGATCGTCTACGACAAGGTCGTGGGGTACGCCCTCTCCACACTGCTCGTCCTGTTCTTCGGACTCGCCTTCCTGACCGCCCAGCGGAAGGGCGCCCGCATCCCACGTATCGGAGCCGGGGCGCTCCTGTCCATTGCGGTGGCGGCGGCCAGCGGAGGTCTCGGCCTTCTCCTCCTCCACTTCATCCCGCAGTTCCACGGCGAGTACGCCGGGTTGCAGGGCTCCGCGGTGCATGGTGAAGGATGGTACGTGGTGGCTCTGGTGGCCGGAGCCGCCACCCTGGTCTGGACCACCGGCATCGTGGCTCGACGCTGGCTCACGCTCTCGGAGCTCGCCCTCGGGGCGGCTGTCGTTCCGGCGCTGGCCGCCGTGGTGTCAGGCTTCGCGATGCCACTGGTCGCGGTGAACCTCCACTGGCCGGTCCTTGCTCTGACCGTGGCGGTCACGCTGTCCTCCCTGGCCGGTGATCGACTCGGTGGCCGCATATCCTGGGGTGTCGGCCTGTTCGGCGCCTCGGTGGTCCTCCTCTTCCTGACACCGATTCTCCAGATCCTCTGGCTGGCCATTTCGATCCGGCTGGCCCTGGTCCTGGGTGTATTCGCGGCGATCATCGTTCAACTCTGCCTTCCGATCCTGGATGCGCTGCGGCACCCCAGCGACTGGATGACACCATTTGCCGGGATCGGAGCGACGGCCGCCCTCGTGGCCGTCGGCCTCCTATCGGCCGGGACATCGGCCGAACGCCCCGGGCCGAGCACGCTGTCCTATGCCTACGAACACGGCACCGGGGACGCCTTCTGGCTCACGGAGCCGACGGACCACCCCGGGGACCAGATCGCCAACGACTGGGTGGAGTCGAAGGTCGGAACCTTCGATAGCCGGATGGACTTCACGTCCTTTGGATACGTGGCGGCGCAGGCCGCGACCGCCAAGGCCGATGCTCCCGACGCCGAGCGACCGGAGATCCTGACTCTGCGCAACGACGTGAACGGCAGGACCCGGGTCGTCGACCTCGCCATCCGATCTCGAATCGGCGCCGAGGTCATGCAGTTCCGGTACGGCGACAGGGGAACGACACGCCTTCTCTCCGTCGACGGCGTGCCGGTGGAAGACCCGGCGGGCCTTCAGGCCCTCGAGCATTGGGGTGTGCCGGAGAGGGAGTATCTCGTCCTCGAGTTGGAGGCGCCGGAAGGAGATCCCATCGACCTCTACGTGACCGAGCACCTCCTCCGACCCGGGGAGGTCCTCGATGCTGCCTTTTTCGAACGGCCTCCGGAACTGTCACCCAACCCGAACTGGCTGAGCGACCGCGCCCTGCTCAAGACGTCGATCGCCGACTACGGTGACCCCTCGTTCGCCATCGTTCCCGTCGACGAGATCCCGGAGGGCGTCGTGCAGAGACTCCGCGGCGAAGCGGGTGACGCCATCGTTCCGCAGGACTCCGTACCCGCGGCCGAGTCGAATCCACCCGCCGACAGCGCGGATCTCACCCCCGTGGGCGACACATTGGCGGTCGATACCCTGGCGCGCGACACGGTCGCCATCGACACGGTCGACACTGATGCAGTAGCCACCGACACGATCATCGCCCAACGTCGCTGAGGATCGGGCGAACGCACGAGGCAGACTCATGATGATTCGGGCGCTGGTGACGGCGGGCTTCCTCGCCTTTGCGGGGTTGGTTCTGTGGATCCCGTTCCTGGTCGGACCGGAAACACCCTTCGGGACGCTGCTGATCAATCTCGGAACCGAGTTGGTCGGCATCGTGCTGACGGTGGCCGTGGTGGAGTGGTTCTTCGAACGCCGAAGACTCCAGACGCGGGGGCGGCAGCTGGCATGGGACGCGCTGCACGCGGTCGAGCACGCTGTGTGGGTATGGCAGGGCGGACCTCGGGAGATGGACACCGACGAGGTACGCGGCATCCTCAACGCCGTCGGTGACGACGATCCTCAACCCGACTTCACCGAGAGTCTCCTCCTCAACCTCGGGACGCGGGCGCGACGACTCTTGAACAACGATCCGGATGCGGTCACAGCGGTCCCGGGCTTCATGAACGGACTGGAGCAACTCGCGAGACTCTCCTCCATCCGGGACGGGAAGGCGCCAATGCCGAGCCGGAAGGTGGCGGACATCCTCGACGAGGGGACCGCGGAATTGGCCAAGGCGCTCGGCAAGCCCACCGAGCGGCATCTGGCCAGCCTGATCCGATACCGAGATCCCTCCGTGGAGAGTCAGGAGCGCCGTCACTTCGGTGGCTCGGGCCATCCCTACCCGACGTCCATGGGCCGACCCGAGCGCCAGGAGTAGCCTCCAGGACCGTTACCTTCGCGCCGCTTCACCCGTCTGGTGTGTGTTCGACCCAACGGAACCATGAGGATGACACGATGAAGCGAACGCGTAGTTGGATCCATTCACTGGCCGTTCTGGGATTGGCCGTTTCGGTCGGGGCTTGTGACGAATCCACCGCCCCCGAGGATCTGGACGACGAGATGGTGCTCGACGCGGCGATACTGGCCGCCGACGCGACGATCGAAGAAGTGACGATGTGGGGCGAGTCCCTGGGTCTCGGAGCGGCCCCCGCACCCGCGCGGTACGACGACGGGACGGCACTGGCGGCCTTCGGTCGACCCGGTGGCGCAGGCAACTGGAACGGCGAGTTCTCCGGCACCCGCTCCCGGACGTGCTACGACGCGGAAGGCGCGGAGCAGGAGGAGTGCGACGACCTCCTCACGGAGTCCGTTCGCTTCCTGCGGGACATCGAGGGCACGGTCACCCGTGGACCCTTCACCGCTGAGGTCTCTCGCGAGCGCGACATGACCGTCTCCGGGCTGTTGGGGGAGGAGACTGAGCGCACGTGGAACGGCGGAGGATCGAGTAGCACGGCCCGCTCCGGTGTTCTGGACGACGGGAGAGAGCGGTCCCACTCGATCGAAGGGAGCTTCAGCTACGAGGATGTCGTCGTACCGGTCCCCGGATCGGATCCGCGCTGGCCGCTCTCCGGAGTCATCACACGCAGCATGACGGCAACCCGCGTCCTCGGTGACGAAACGGTCGTGAGGGAGATCGACGTCGTGATCACCTTCGACGGTACACAGTACGCGTCCGCCATCGTCAACGGCGAAGAGGTGGAGATCGATCTGGCAGCCCGGACCGGCCGCGACCTCCTGCGCCGACGCCGCATTCGCTGACCGTGTCGGGGATCGGCGGGTACCGCCGTCGATCCCCGACGCCGAATCCGTCGATCCCCGATGCCGGGACTACCCGTCGGCCAGATACGCTCTTCGCGCCTCGCCCATGTATTCCCAGAGCCCGTCGGGCAGCTTCGTGCCGTGACGCGCCAGCGTGCGCTGGCCTCCCTCCTGTCGGTACATCGTGTCGAGCGATTGCGCCAAACCGGCGTCACCGCCGGTGAACTCGGAGATGAGCGCTGCGGCCCGCTCCGCGAGCGCGCGAACGGCGGGTGCGTTCGGCGGTAGGCCGTCGGTCATCGCCGTCTCGAAGTCCGAGTACAGCACCTGCCACTCCTGCTGGACCTCGGCGATCCGCTCTTCTCCCACCTCGGCCCTTCGAATCTCCAGCGCCTCCAGTTGTTCCGCCGAGTAGTAGCGGGCCCACGTCAGGGTGGCATCGATCGTCTCGGTGATCTCCTCCACCGACGCGCCCCCGGGCTCGGACACCCGAGCGCGCAAAGAAGCGAGCAGGGTCCGAAGGCGAGCCCCCCTCTCGAGCTCCCGATCGACCCGGTCGAGGTGAAGCTCGAGGACGTGCGGCAGGGAGAACTCGGGTCGCTCGAGGCAGTCGCGCACCTGCTCGAGTGAGAAGCCCAGGTGTCGGAGGGAGGCGATGCGCTGCAGTCGCTCGACCTCGTCCAACCCGTACAACCGGTGTCCACTCGGCGTCCTCGACGCGGGCCGCAGAAGTCCGATCTCATCGTAGTGGTGAAGGGTTCGAACCGTCAGCCCGGTGGCCCGAGCCAGTTCCCCCACTTTCATGTCGGTCATGAGTGTCTCTCCGTCTGCGTCGAAGGTGGCACCTGACGCCACGTGAGGTTCAAGACCCCGGGGGCTCGAAGTAACCGAAGTGTAGGATCGCATACGTTCGGATGACGCGGGCCAGCCTCTCTGCGTAGGCCCTCCGGTTCTCGTCGGAGTCGCGAAGCCCCGGGTAGTGGTGCTCCAGTTGGATCGCGCTCACCACTTCGCCGTCCGCGATCGAGCCGTGGATGAAGGTGCTGTAGTTGCCGCTGAAGTAGGGGTCGCCGCTCGGACGCGGATCGGACGGGCTCGGGATCGACCGGACGCCTTCGCCCTCGAGGAGTCCTCCGAAGCTCGACGGCCCTCGCAGCAACGCAGAGAACCGCAGGGAAGAACGACGACCGATCTCTCGAATGCTCGTCCGGTCCACGACGGAGGCGCTGTCGAGGGCCGTATCGGGGCCATCGAGTCGCTCCGGAGACACCAGGTATCCGAGCTCCACCCTCGCGGTCGGGTGGCCGTGCCCGTGAACGTCCAGGTAGAGTCCCGCACCGCCGCTCCCGACCTCGGCTCGGGCGGTCCGGATGTACTCGTGGTACTCCGTCCAGGCTCGCTCAGCGAACGGGCTTCCCTGCGCCGCTTCCTCGATCTCCCGATTCGGGTCCAGTTTGGCGCGACGCAGGTGCGAGACCACGACGTGGGGTGCGTGCCCTGTGAGTTCGAGCAGGGCGTCGCGAATGGCATAGGTGAGTTCACGTGTGTTCGTATCCCTCACCACGACGCCATACGTCCGGTCCGGGATTTCGTCCGGCGAAGCGTCGCCTCCGTGTCCCGCCGAGATCACGACCGGGAGTGTCCCTGGGATGTACTCGACGTATCCGTGCCGCCCGAAATAGCTCACCCCCGGGGTGAACGAGCCCGGTACCTCCGGCTCGAAGACTTCGAGGGTCGCCGTGGCCACCCGTCCACCAAGGCGGGCGGTGACGATCGTGAGACCGGAGCGCACCCCCGTGGCCCTTCCCCCGTCGATCCGGGCCACTCCGGAGTCATCGGTAGCCCACACGACCCCCTCCGTGGACACCTCGGCCTCCCCTTCTCCGACCGCGGTGACTTCGAAGTCGATGCTCTCACCTACGCCGACCACGAGGGCGACCTCCGGCTCGATGTTCAGTCGGCGAACGTCGGGACCCGTCGAAGCGTCGCACGCCCCCGCGGCGAGCAGCACGAGTACGGCGAAGGGGGCAGGTCCGGCGAAAAGAGCAAGCCCGGCGTGGGGTGAGCGGTGTCGTCTCATGAGGCCAATGTAGGGTCGAGCGTGACAGACGATCCATCGAGTGCCAACCTTGCCCCTGCAGGGTTCGGCAGTGACGGATTTCTGGGCTGGGAAGCGGGCATGACACGAGACGATCCGGCGGCGATTGCGTTCCGGGATGCGGTGCTGGCAGGAGACGTGGATCGGCTTCTCGACGTCTTCGAAGCGGAGCCGTCTCTGTCCGAAGTCATCGACGCCCCGTGGTTCTCGTTCGATAAACCGGCCGTCGTCCAGGCGGCCTCCCAGGGGGACCGCGCGATGATCGACGCGCTCCTCCGCCTGGGCGCCGACCTCGACGCGAAGTCGGCGTGGGAGCCGGGACCGTACAGCGCATTGCACGCACTCGTGGACGGTCCCACACCGGAGCGCCTGGCGCTCGCGGAGCAGTTGGTCGAACTCGGGGCGACCCTCGACGTGCATGCGGCCTCGGGCCTGGGCCGCATCCCGGAGCTGGCGGTCATCCTGGACCGGGATCCTCAGCTTGTGAGCGCACCTGGCCCGGACGGAGCGACACCCCTACACCTGGCTCGAACGCCCGAGGTCGCGGCGTTTCTGCTGGAACGCGGGGCGGAGATCGACAAAAGGTGCGTCGACCACCTGAGCACACCGGCCATGTGGGCGGTCCAGGGACGGGAGGACGTTCTACGCTTTCTCCTGGCGCATGGTGCGTCGCCGGACCTCTTTCAGGCCGCACTCCTCGACGACGTCGCGCTGGCCGAGACGATCCTCGCGGTCGACCCCGATGCCATCGATGCCCACATCACCTTCGGCCGATCCCACCCCCATCTGGGCGGTGGCGACAAGTACGTATGGGCGCTCGACGGCGCGGACACCCCGCTGGAGGTCGCTCGGCGGCGGGGATCCGTCGCCGTCTACGACTATCTCCTACCGAGGAGCAAGCCGGCCACACAGCTGATTCAGGCAGCCCGGCGGGCCGACGCGACGACCCTTCGCGACTGGTTGGGCAGGGACGCCTCGATCCTCGACCGGTTGGACGAACCCACCCGGTGCGACCTTCTTCGATCCACGCCGGCGGCCGTACGGGTGCTGACCGAGGCCGGGCTCGACCCCGACGCTCGGGACGAAGCAGCGGGCGCGACCCCGCTACACTGGGCGGCGTGGCACGGCATGACCGAACTCGCCGAGGCGCTGATGGACGGGGGCGCAACCGCGGGCATCAGGGACCGACAATACCTCGCGACCCCGCTCGGCTGGGCGAACGAGAGCGGACAGACGGCCGTCTTCGATGCGATCCTGGCCCGGGTCGAACCCGATATCGTCGACGCGGCGTGGCTGGGGCGCGTGGACCGGGTGGAGGACCTCCTCGACCGGGAACCGGAACTCGTCGACGGGCTCGAGGATGGGCGGCTGTCCCCTCTGAGGGCCGCGGTATGGTCGGGCCACGACGCTATCGTCCACCTCCTGCTCCGTCGGGGTGCGGATCCGACGCTCGCTCACCCCGACACCGGTCTGACGGCCATCGACTACGCGCGTCAGCGTGGCTCGGAAGAGCTGGTGCGACTCTTGTCGGGTCGGTGACCCGTCTCTACCCTGATGCCCCTTGGACGGACCCCGCCCGTCGCAACCTCAAGACAGGTTTGACGATGAACCGTACAACCCGACTGGCCGCGGTCGCTCTATTGATCGCCGCCCCGATGCAAGCATGCTCCCGCGGTGTCTCCGCGAACACCCCATCACCCAGCGCCCCGGCGCAGGCGCAGGAGCGCCCCGGCGGTGGGGGTGGCAGCTCGAACGACGGCCCAAGGCCCTACTCCGAGGTCATCACCGATCAGGCAGTGACCCAGGCCGGGATGTTCGATGTCCACCGAGTCGGTGACGACCTGTTCTTCGAGATCCCCCCGAGCGAGTTCGGGCGCGAGATGCTCCTCCTCCAGCGCCCCATGGAATCGACGCTCCAGGATGCGGGCGGCTTCTTCGGAGGCGGCGCGCGCCTGTACGTCCAGTGGGAGAGGGACGGAAATCACGTCGTACTTCGGGAGAAGGAGTACGACCTCACCGCCGATGAGTCGGATCCGATCTGGCGCCAGGTGAGCGGGTTCCGGAAGGGCCCCGTGCTCCAGCGCTTCGAGGTCGAGGCGTTCGCCGCCGACAGTTCGGCCGTGATCGACGTCTCGGAGCTCTTCATCTCGAACATCCCCGAGTTCGCTCCGATCGACGGGCTGAACAGCGGTCGAAGCTGGGTCGAGCAGACATGGGCCTTCGACGACGCCATCAACGTCCAGGTGACGCAGAGTGGTCAGGCTCGCCCCGCCGGGGGCCAGGGGGGCGGACCCGGGGGCGGCGCTCAGGCCAGCCCGCGCTCCCAGACGATGCGGCTCTTCTTCTCGATGGCCCGCCTTCCCGACGACCCGATGATGCCGCGCTGGCACGACGCGCGTGTCGGATTCAACTCGAGCCGGTCGTGGGACTTCAGTCGGCCCAACAACCGCCTGGAGCAGGTTCGCTTCATCCACCGGTTCCGGCTCGAGAAACAGAATCCTGGTTCGGAGGTTTCGGATCCTGTCGAACCGATCGTCTACTGGATCGACCCCGCCACACCCGACTGGCTCAAGCCTTGGATCGTGAGTGGTGTGGACGCCTGGCAGGGCGCGTTCGAGAAAGCGGGTTACAGCAATGCGATCTTCGGTCGTATTGCTCCGACCCCTGAGGAGGACCCGACCTTCTCGCTCTTCGACGCACGCAACTCGGTGATCTACTGGAGGCCGTCCACGGTGGCCAACGCCACGGGGGGGCAGGTCGTCGACCCCCGCTCGGGCCAGATCCTGAAGGGCGAGGTCAACATGTACCACAACATCATGGACCTCCAGAAGCACTGGTACTTCATCCAGGTCGGCCCGCTCGACGAGCGCGCCCAGACGCTGCCCCTGCCCGACTCTCTGATGGGCAAGCTCGTCGAGTACGTGGTGGCTCACGAAATCGGCCACTCGATCGGCTTCCCACACAACATGAAGTCGTCGTCCCAGTATCCCGTCGACTCGATCCGGAGCGCGTCTTTCCTCGAGAGAATGGGAGGCAGCCACGTCGCGACGTTGATGGACTACTCGCGCTTCAACTACGTGGCTCAGCCCGAGGACAACATCCCGCTCGACTACCTGATCCCGAAGGTCGGCCCGTACGACGACTTCGCGGTGAACTGGGGCTACGGAGAGATCCTGGGCGCCGCGACCCCCGACGACGAGCTTCCGACACTCGACGAGTGGGCGCGTCAGCAGGACGACTTCCCCTGGCTGCGCTTCTCGACCGCAGATGCCGACGGGTCGGATCCGGGTAACCTGACCGAGGCCGTCGGTGACGCCGATGCCGTTCGCTCGACCACGTTGGGCATGCGCAATCTCGACCGCGTCATGGACATGCTCATCGACGTGACCGAGCAGCCGGGGCGGGACTACACCGAGCTCGAGGACATGTACGGGCAGGCCGTCGGCCAGTGGGGTCGATACATGGGACACGTCGTGGCGATCATCGGCAGCGCCGAGACCCAGGAACGGTACGGTACGGGCCCGCGGTTCGAGCCCACGTCGCGGGAGCGTCAGGCCGAGGCCATGGCGTACCTGTCCACTGCGGGCTTCCACGTCCCGGACATGTTCCTGGACGAAGCTGTCCTTCGTCGGATCGAGCCCTCCGGAGTCGTTTCCCGCTTCCGTACCCAGCAGTCCAGGCTCGTGAACAACCTCCTGAGTCAGGCCAGGCTGGAGCGCCTCGTGGAGTTCGAAGCCCTCGACGGGGCCAACTACTCGATCACCGACTTCATGGCCGACCTGAGGGACGGAGTGTGGACGGAGCTCGCCGACGATGGCGCCGTCCGCGTGAACGCGTATCGCCGGAACCTGCAGCGGGGGTACATCGACGCAGCGGACAGCCGTCTGAACCCGACCCAGGAGGAGTTGGAGCGAAACTTCAACCCCGCCGCCGAGCCGTGGACCTCCGACGTCCGTGCGGTGCTGCGGTCCGAACTACGGAGCCTGTCCGACCTCGTAATGTCGGCCCTCGACCGTGTGGGTGACGAGATCACCCGGGTACACCTCCAGGACGTGTCGATGGAAATCGATCGCATCCTGGCTGCGTCACGCTGACGTCAGCCCTCGACACCCGCCGCGATCTCGCCGGGTCCGATCCACTTCGGGCCCGGCGAGATCGCGAACGGCGTCTTTCGGTCGTATCCTCTCGCCGGGATCATCAATACCAAGCGGGAGGTGGACGTGAGCAGTGAGGGACTCGAACTCGGAGCGTTTTCGATGAGCCTGACGGTCTCCGACCTCGGGGTGTCGCGGGCCTTCTACGAGAAGCTCGGCTTTAAACAGACGGGCGGAGACAACGAGCACTACGTGATCCTCGTGAACGGCTCGACGGTCCTGGGCCTCTTCCAGGGCCTGTTCGACAAGAACATCCTGACCTTCAACCCGGGCCTCGGTCAGGACACGAAGCAGCTCTCGAGCTTCACCGACATCCGTGAGATTCGTAGCCGTCTGATCGACGCCGGCATCGAGATGACCAGCGACCTCGACCCGAACGAGACGGGACCCGCGTCCATCGCCTTTCTGGACCCCGACGGAAACCCCGTGTTGATCGACCAGTTCTTCCCGAAGCCGGGCTCGGGCGCGGAGTAGGCCGATCTCCGCCCCGCGGCTCGTGTCCTGGGTGCCGTGAATCAGCCTCACGAGGGCCGTTCCTGGCTCGTGTTGGCCTTCGTCGTCGTGGCGGGGCACCTGACGCTGCTACCCAACGTGGCCGACCTCGACGGCTTCTACCATCTGGGTCACGCGCGAGCCTATCTGGAGCACGGCCTGTTCGATACCGCGCTTCCGTGGGCCACGCGCTCGGTCATCGCCGACATCGGCGGAGACCTCTGGTGGGGCTTTCACGTCCTCCTGATTCCGTTCGCCCTGATCGGAGACGTGCCCCTCTCGATGCATGCGGCCGGGCTCACCCTCACGGCAGGTCTTGCCGCCACCCTTTGGGCTGTCCTCAAGCGCCACGACGTCCCCGATGCCCCACTCTGGGCCGCCGCCTTCTTGCTGGCGGTTCCCAACATCTTCTTCCGACACCTCATGATCCGGCCCCATGTCGTCTCGATGGCGGCCGGGATCACTCTGCTCTCCGTGCTTGTTCGCGGTCGGTGGTGGCACGCGTTGCTCCTGAGTGCCCTGATCAGTTGGGTGCACCTCAGCCTTTTCTGGCTCGCCCCGGGGATTTGTGTGGCGTACGCGTTGGCGAGAATCCCTGCCACCGCTCTGCTCGGTCCCGACCGACCCGACACGGGCGTGCCGATCCGCCACGCTCTCCCGGCGGTGGCGGCCGGCACGGTGCTCGGTTGGTTCTCTCGGCCCGACGCCCTTCAGACCGCCTACCTGCTCAACGTCCAACTCGTCCAACTGTTCACCCAGAAGACGCTCGAGCAGCCTCTCACCTTTGCGGCCGAGCTGTCCCCGATCCCCCCGTTCACCCTGCTCCGCACGTCGTGGCTCTTCGCGGTCGTTTGGGTCTGCGCCTTGGGCTTCGTCGGGAAGCGCCTCTGGACGGAAGCGGTTCAGGACGGCGAACGAACACCGAGTTGGAGTCAGGGTCAGGCCACGGTGCTTCTCGGCGCGGGCGCCATCTCCGTCGTCTTCCTCGCTGTCGCTCTCCTCTCGGCACGCCGCGGGATGGAGCAGTGGGTCGGCTTCGGGGCGGTGGCCGTCGCCGTGGCGCTGGCCCCGTCGATCTCGACGTGGTGTCGCGACCGCTCGCTCACGGCGCTCATCCGCTCCCCCCGCTCTCTCCTGATCGGAGGGGCGATCGCGGTCCATCTGGGCTGGGCGACACACCGCCACCTCCTGAACGTCGAGCGGGTCTCCTTCCCGTCGACGACCATGAAAGAGGTGTCGGATTTCCTTGCCGCGGAGAGCCGCCCCGGTGATGTCGTCTTTCATGCCAGGTGGGACAACTTCGGTCCCCTCTTCGCCTTCAATCGATCGAACCTGTATCTCGGAGGAATGGATCCAATATTCCAGTTCGCCCACGATCCGAGGGCGTTCTGGGAGTTCTTCTACCTCTCGTCCGACGTGAACACCGAGTGGACATGCGATGCCTTTCCGTGTCAGGATGGGGTCGCGACGGACACGCACACGGCCCTACTCCAACACTTCGGAGCTCGGTGGATCGTCGTAGAACCCCGCCGCAACCCGCGTCTCTCCTTGTATCTCCTTGGTCACGACGACTTTCGACTGGCACTCGAGACACAAAAAGAAGCTCTGTTCGAAATCATCGACCCGGAGGACCCCCGGTGAGGGTGTCCCTCTTCGTGACCTGCGTCGGGGATCAGTTCTTCGCAGACGCGTGTGCGGACGCCGTCCGACTGCTTCGACACCTCGGAGTGACCGTCGACTTCCCGGAGGCACAGACCTGTTGTGGCCAACCGGCGTACAACGCCGGCTACCGGCAAGAAGCGGAGCGGATGGCGCGCCATACGGCTCGGGTCTTCGACTCCGCCGAGTACGTCGTTCTCCCATCGGGGAGCTGCGCCAACATGCTTCGACATCACTACCCCGGTCTCGACGACGCGTCCGGCCCGTCGATCGCCGCGCGGACCTGGGAGCTGTCGGAATTCATCGTGAAGGTGCTCGGGGTTCGAGAGTTGGGAGGCGGCCTGAAGGGCCTGCGATGGGCCTATCACCACGGGTGCCACGCCCTCCGGGAGTTGGGAGTCGAAGATGAACCGGTTGGCCTGCTCCGGGGCTGTGGGGCCGAGGTCGTCCCCTGGTCGGCGGACCAGGAGTGCTGCGGCTTCGGCGGCCTCTTCTCCGCCAAGCTTCCCGAGGTATCCACCGCTATGGCGGACCACAAGCTCGACACCCTTCCCGCCATCGACGGGGTGACGTCCGCCGACGGGGGATGCCTGTTGCAGCTCGCGAGCCGGAGTCGCAGCCGGGGCGGCAGTCATCGCTTCGAACACCTCGCGTCTCTCCTCTGGCAGGGGGTGGGAGCGTGAGCTTCTCCACGCGCCCGTCCGACTACCGTGAGGTCAGTGCTCGCACCGTCCGCTCCACACCCTCCGTGCGCGCCTCCGTCGGTTCCGCTACGCGTGCCTTCGAGACCGCCCGACGGAACGCGCTGGCGTCCGTCGAGGCGGAAGCGTGGCGGGACTGGGCCCGAGACGTGAAGACTCACACGCTCATGCACCTCGACCGCTACCTGGCGGAAGCCGCCGACCGACTGGCCGAGAGGGGCGTGCACGTTCACTGGGCACCCGAGCCAGACGACGCCCTACGGGTCCTTTCCGAGATCGTCGAAAAGCATGGGGTGCGCAGCGCAGTCAAGGGAAAGAGCATGCTCGCCGAGGAGCTGGAGGTGAACGAGCACCTCGAGAAGCTGGGCGTCGAACCGGTCGAGACGGATCTCGGCGAGTACATCATCCAGCTCCTCGGTGAGCCCCCCAGCCACATCGTGGGTCCGGCCATCCATCGGAGCCTGGAAGACTGCCGCATCCTCTTTCACGAGCACCTCGGCACCCCGCTCGACGCAGCGCCCGACGACCTCGCCGCGGCCGCTCGTGCCGCGTTGAGGAGTCGGTTCCTGGCAGCAGAGCTGGGGATATCGGGGGGCAACTTCCTCGCCGCCGATACTGGAACGATCGCTCTGATCGAGAACGAGGGTAACATCCGACTCTCGACCTCGGTCCCTCCGGTGCACGTGGCCTTCGTCGGGATCGAGAAGGTCGTCCCCCGATTCGAGGACCTGGCGGGCTTCCTGCAACTCACGGCGCGGTCGGCAACAGGACAGCCGATCGGCCTCTACGTGTCCCTCTTGCAAGGTCCGCGGTCCGAGGGGGAGGTCGATGGTCCCGAGGAGATGCACGTCGTCCTCGTCGACAACGGGCGGACGCGCATGCTGGCCGACGAACGCGGGTGGGAGGCACTTCGGTGCGTGCGTTGTGGCGCCTGTCTCAACAGCTGTCCGGTCTACCGGCAGACGGGTGGCCACGCATATGGATGGACGTACTCCGGACCGATCGGCGCCATCCTGTCGCCCGGCCTCCTCGGGCTCGAGGCCGCCATGCCGCTCCCCTATGCTTCGAGTCTGTGTGGCGCATGCGTCGAAGCGTGCCCGGTGCGCATTCCGATACCGGAGCTGCTCGTCCACTGGCGGGAGCGGGCCGTCGCGGCGGGGCTCACGCCTCGCTCGGAAGGGTTGGGAAGCCGAGCACTGGCGGCTGTGGCCGCACGGCCGGGCGCGTACGGCGCAGCGGCGGTGGCCCTCCGCAATACCCCGTGGCGCTCCATGGCAAGGTCTCTCCCCGTCTTGAACGGGTGGGTCGAAGGAAGGGAAGCTCCGACTCCGAGTCCCAGGAGCTTCCGCCAGCAGTGGAAGGAGGGAATCGAATGAGAGGGCGCGCTCAGATCCTCGCGGCCATCCGATCGGCCAACGCGGAGCGCACCGAGCCACCGCACCCCGGAGACTTCCCCGGCGAGCCCGACCCCAGCCGGGACGCCGCGGCTGACTTCGCGGAGCGCTTCACCGAGACCGGTGGAGAGGCCCACCACTTCGAGCACGATCGGGACGCGGCCGCATGGTTCGCCCGATTCGCAGAGGGCTTTTCGAGCTGCGCCATCGGGCTCGGGGTACCCGACGCGTTCCGGTCGGGGCTCGAACCATCCACGCCCGCGGACGCAGCGCTCGGACTGTCCTGGGCTCGGGGAGGGGTCGCGGAGACGGGGTCGCTCGCGCTCGACGCGCGCGACGGCCGAAAGGTCCAACTGCTCCCACCGACCCATGTCGTTCTGGTGCGCCGAGATCGGATCACGCACACCCTCGCGGATGCACTGCGCAGCTGGGGTGACGAACTCCCGTCGGCCATGGGGCTGCACTCGGGTCCATCCAAGTCGGCGGACATCGGGCAGATGATGGTCCAGGGGGTTCACGGGCCCGGGCGACTCGTGGCGCTGATCCTCCCACCCGAGTAGCTGGCGAGGGACCGGGACCGCGCTCATGTTGGCCGGGCTTCGAACCCCTGCCCGGCGACCGAACACGTGAACGCAGACACCTCACCCCGTCAGTTGAATCGAGTCCTCCGCGTTCGAGACGGGCTCGCCGTGACGGTGGGAATCGTGATCGGTGCCGGTATCCTCGGGACGCCCGGCCTGATCGCGGGCTATCTCGGTGATCCCCTCGTCATCCTCGGCATGTGGTTCTTCGGCGGGGTGGTTGCAGGCCTCAGCACCCTGGTCCTGGCCGAGATGGCGGCCGCACTCCCCGAGGCCGGAGGGAAGTACGTGTACGCGCGGCACGCATGGGGGGACACGATGGGCTTCGTGGCCGGGTGGTCGGAGATCTTCGTGACTCGGGGCTTCAGTGGCGCCTCGAAAGCGGTCCTGATCTCGAGCTACCTCTTTATGCTCGCGCTCGGCACGACGGAGGCGCCCGACAGTGTCTGGGTGGGTGTCGTGGCCCTCGCGATCGTGCTCGGGTACTTCGTCCTGCACACCCGGGGGCTCAAGGCGAGTACGACGTTCCAGAACGTCACGACGGCCATCAAGATCTTCATCGTGCTCGCGATCGCCGCGGTCGGGTTGGCCGGAGGCAGCGCGGCCGACACAGCGCCACTCGTGAGCGGGGAGACCACGGCCGGTCTGCTCGGATACGCACTCGCCTATCAGTCGATCTCGTTCGCCTACTACGGTTGGGAGGACGCGGCCAAGCTCTCCGAAGAGGTCATGGAGCCGCACCGAGCGCTGCCGCGGATCCTGCTGGGCGGGGCGATGGCCGTGATGGTCCTCTATCTGTTGATGAACGTGGCCCTCCTCACCGTTCTGACACCCGAGCAGATGGCCGGATCGGACCTGGTGGCACGGGACGCGACCGCGGCCGTATTCGGAGACATGGCCGGGACGGTGGTCCTCGTGGCCAGTCTCATGATCCTCATCAGCAGCGCCAACGTGAACTTCCTCGGACTCCCCAGGGTGGCGTTCGGACTGGCCAGAGAAGGCCTCGCTCCGCGCTCACTGGCCAACCTCGACAAGCGCGGCACACCGAGAAACGCCCTGTACATGATCACCGCATGGATCGGCATGCTGGCACTGACCGGCAGCTTCGAGTTCCTGATTCGCTTCATGATGACCGTCGCGATCACGGTCGACACCATGGTCCTACTCGGTTACTTCCGCCTCCGCGCCAAGAGGCCCGACCTCGAGCGACCGTTCACGATGCCGGGTCATCCGATCCTGCCGGGGCTCACGATTCTCCTGTACATCGCGATCCTGGTCATCCTCGTCTGGTCGCAGCCCGAGTTGGCGCTGGGTGCGGGCCTCATGCTTGCGGCACTCCTCGTGGCGGGGGTTGTCGTCTCCAGGATGAAGGCGGCGGAGGCCCGCTAGCCGACCCGAGCCGTTGCGGGGCCTTTAACGAAATCGTCGGGCCGGAACTCTCCAGTCACACGAGGGCGAGACGGACTCGCCCGAGGGAATCGGGTGCGCGAGGGAGTCAAACGATGAACAAGCGAGTATGCCACGGGGCCATCGCCCTGTTGATGATGAGCGCCGTCCTGGTGGAGAGCGCGACGGCCCAGGCCGCTCCGGAACGCCGCCGGGCCGTGCGCGGGTCGGCGGTCGAGTCGATCATGTCGATGAGGGACCGGCTCGAGTTGACCGACGATCAGATCTCGGCGCTGGATCGAATCCGCGCCGAGCGCGTTCAGGAGCGCTCTACGCTCCAGGCCGAGATGGCGGAGATGCGATCCCGCTTGCAGGCCGGCCAGATCCGACAGAGCGAGATGATGGCCTTCCTCGAAGACCGAGCCGATGCTCGCCGGGACGACGCCGAGGAGCGGCAGGCGGAAATCGAAGCGATCCTCGACGAGGCTCAGATCGAGATGCTCGACGATCTCCGGACGCGTACGCGCGCCTTCGTGAGGGGTCGGGCCAGCGCGCGGGGCGGCCGCGGAGTGCGCGGCGCTCGGGGCCCCCGCATGGATGACGATCGGCTCGACCGCCGCCGCTCGGGGCGGAGACGTGGCTTCGGGCGTCTGGAGAGCCCGGCGCCGGAGGGCTTCGACACGCTCGGGTTCGAAGACGAGGTCAACTGAGGAGAGCGGGGTTCGTCGGCGAACGCGCACCTCGCCACGGGCCCCGTGCCCCGTCCGGCCTCTCGGTCGGGCGGGGCCTTTTTTCGGTCAGAGCTGTCCGTTCGGATCCCCTTCGCGAAGCCAGCGTCGAAGGTCACCGACGTCGTATCGTCCATTGGCGTTTCCGACCTCGTCCAGATACGACGCCTCCCCCGGGCTGAGGGGGTCTCCCTCCTGGAGGAAGCGCTGCAGGAGGCTCTGCAGGCCGACCGTCCACGGACCGGTTCCTGCCAGCTCGATCGCAACCGGGGGAGACGTGCTCCCCCGAGCGTCGGTGACAGTCAGTTCGTACGTCCGCGGAAGGGAGTCGACGACGGAGCCGATCAGCACCAGCGCGTCCCGGTCCACGGCCAGCGTGAAGCCGGCCGGTATGTCCCCGGCAGGGGTGTAGGGTCCGTAGCCTCCCGCAATGCGAACGCGTTGGGTGAAGGTTCGAACGCGATCTACGTCGAATCTTGCCCCCGGCGCGATCAGGCGGGGCGTTCGCCCCGTGGATAAGACGACGCGCGCGGAGTCACCTTCAGCGTACACCTCGTGGACCTGCACGGACGTCCATCCTCCGTCGGCGAGCCGAAGGTAGGGGGGGTCTTCGGCCGTCAGGCGGCTCGACGCCCCATCCACGCCCCACGCATCACCCGGTTCACCACGACTGCCCCCTTCCGCGGCCATGCGGCGGAGACTCTCGTCGGCGTCACGCTCGAGCATGGTCAAGAAGTACGGGTCGTCGGACGCCGGCGGTGGCCGGAGCGCCGCATTCTCATCGTGTTTGTACAGGAGCACACCGGCGGCCGGGAGGTGGCGGTCGAAGCCGACCTGGGCCCTGTACTCCGCAATGAGGAACTCGTCACCGGCCTCGTCCAACTGCATCCGGAGCACCCGCCCGTCCAGCTCGGCGGGTCGCAGCACAAAGGTCTCGTTCCAGACCTCGCCGACCTCGGTGTAGTCGATCCAGCCGAGCCGCTCCTTCGAATAGCCGAGCATGTGGGTCGGCCCGAAAGGAGGGCGATCGTCCACCACGGGTCCGCAGCCCCACGAGCCGGCGGCCATCAGCGCCCAGCAGCCCATCACCCAACGACGACCGTACGGTCCCAGGCTCGAGTCGATCCAGTGGTACCAGTCCGGGAAGCCCAGGGCGTGACCGAACTCGTGGGTGATGACCCCGGCGTCCTGCACGTTCTCACCCGAACAGTCCGTGGCGCCCTGCGTGATGTAGTCCTGGACGTAGATCGTGTCGCCGTCGATGCCGATGTCGTCGGTACGATAAGGTGCGCCGGCTCGACCGCTGAGGGTCGAACGGTGCGGCCAGATGGAGGGTCCGCCACAGGACGCGGAGACTTCCAGGTACTCGAAGGTCACGACGTCGACGAAGCCGTCGTCGTCGCCACTGTTGGCCACACCGTCCGGACCGTCGTTGTCGAAGCGGGCGAAGTCGATGTCGGCGTCCACCTGCGAGAGCACCTCCACGAGGTATTCTCCCACGCGGTTGTCGGGACCGAAGCTTCGATCCGTGCCGACGACGTCCGCCATCGTCAGAGAGCTTCTCGCCCACCCGTATACCTCGCCGACGATGGTGAGCGCCCCACGGGACATCTCGAGGTACGACTCCGTCATCGTCCCGTGCTCGGACGGACCGTCGAAGAGAGACTGCTGTACGGCCTCGGGGGTGATATGCGGTTCGGCGGGCGAGTCCGCGAACAACCCCAGAATCACGGGCACCCCGACTTCCCCGAATGCGGACGTCCGCTCCGGGCCCACTCGGTTGAACAGGGCTCGCTCGAACTCGTACAGTGCCGGTCTCGCGGCCACCTGGGCGCAGTAGGCCGATGGCACTTCGATGCCGTACCTCTTCCCCGCGTCGACCACGTCCTGGGCCGACACCGCGAGCGCACCGCCGAAGGGAGCCTGCCCGAGGAAGGGAGCCAGGCCGAAGAGCGCGCCCAGGCGCAGAGCGCGGTGGCCCGCGCGCGCGCGCCGACTCATCGCCCGACCTCCGCGGACCCGAACTCCACGGAGTAGGCCGACACGTCGGCCCTCAGCGCGTCGTCTGGACCCGCGACCTCCTGCACGATCGCGGATATCGGTCGTGTGGTGTCCGAGACCGCAACCGAGAACTCCAGAGGCCCGCCGGTCGGATGGATCAGGACGACCTGGGTGCCCTCGTCCCCGACCGAGAAGAACAGCTCGGTGGGGGGGAGCGGCTCGACCGACTCGATCGCCTCACCGACGAGAACGATCACCGCCGCTCCGTCGGTCGTCGTCGGTCCGATGACCGCCGCCCGGATCGTACCCGGCGCTGCGACCGGCCCCTCGCTGCCGCACCCGGCGGCCACAAGGACGGCCAGCACTCCGATGATTCGTCTCATGTATCCCCTTTTCTGGTATATCGTACGGCTCGACTCCGCCCCGGGTTACGCGGCTCGTCGCGGCGCCGTGACGAAAGCCCCCCGAGCAGGTTTGCCCGCCCACGTCGCAGGATCAAGACATCAGTGCGTTTCCGCGTATATATCGAACGATAATTCTTATCCTATATTGGACAGCCCGGACGCGCGTGCCCTGGCGGCCTTCGCGGACTCGACGGATCACGCCCCGGACCCCACCCTTCCGGAACCGGAGCCTACCCCTTCCCGGGCAGGAGCCTCACCCGGGCTTCCGCCGACGGTGGTCACGGCCGCCCCAACCGTTCCGGGTCTACGAACGCGCCCCAGCAAGCACGGGTCACGTTCGCATGATCGTGCGCCGTCCACCGTTGACCCTCGAATGCACCCGATCTAGCTTTCCGCCTGAAAAGAAGAATCATTATTGATAAGCGGCGTCCCCCCGTCGGGGCTCCGCTTCCATTGTCTCAGAGGTAGGGATGAGCGACGCGCCGATGCTGCGAGTCGAGGGTCTGGAGGCTCAGGTAGCCGAAGACGAGTTGGGGATCCTCAATGGGGTGAACCTGGACATCAAACCCGGCGAGATCCACGCGATCATGGGACCGAACGGCTCGGGCAAGAGCACGCTCGCCAAGGTGATCGCGGGGCACCCGGGTTACGAGGCCACGGCTGGATCCATCGCGTTCCGAGGCCAGGACCTACTCGAACTGGAGCCCGACGAACGCTCTCAGGCCGGAGTCTTCCTCGCCTTCCAGTACCCGGTCGAGATCCCCGGTGTGTCGATCGCGAATTTCCTGCGCACCGCCGTTCAGGCACACCTGCCGGAGGGGGAGGAACTCGACATCTTCGACTTCACCGACGCCCTCACCGAGCGGATGGAGATGCTGGAGATGGACGTCGCCTTCGCCGAGCGTCATGTGAACGACGGCTTCAGCGGTGGTGAGAAGAAGCGCAACGAGATTCTCCAGATGGCCATGCTGAAGCCGAAGCTCGCCGTCATGGACGAGACCGATTCGGGACTGGACATCGACGCGCTCAAGATCGTCTCGAACGGGGTGAACAAGCTCGTCGAGGAGGACCCGGAGATGTCGGTTCTGCTCATCACGCACTACCAGAGGCTCCTCGACTACATCAAGCCGCACTTCGTGCACGTGATGGTCGACGGCCGGATCGTCCAGTCCGGGGGTCCCGAAGTGGCCCTCCGACTCGAGGAAGCCGGTTACGCCGAGTACGAGAACGCCGCTGCGAACGGAGCGGGCGCCTAGCCCGTCCCCGCCAGCCAGGAGGGAGTTTCCATGCCGCAGAACGAGACGATCAAGGACCTCGACCTCGACGAGTACAAGTACGGATTCGTCACGGAGGCCGAGCCCGTCTTCCGCGCCCAGAAGGGGCTGTCGGAGGCCGTTGTCCGGCAGATCTCCGAGCACAAGGAAGAGCCGGAGTGGATGCTGAACTTCCGGCTGAAGGCGCTCGAGGTCTACGAGTCCAAGCCGATGCCCAAGTGGGGCGGGGACCTCGACGGCCTCGAGGAGGTCCTCGACGAGATCTACTTCTACGTGCGTCCCCAGGATCGGATGGAGCGGTCGTGGGACGACGTGCCCGACGAGATCAAGGACACCTTCGAGAAGCTCGGCATCCCGGAGGCGGAGCGGAAAGTCCTGGCGGGTGTCGGCGCCCAGTACGAGTCCGAGATGGTGTACCACTCGCTTCGTGAGGAGTGGGAGAAGCAGGGCGTGATCTTCGACTCCATCGAAGATGGGCTCAAGAACCATCCCGAACTCTTCCGCGAGTACTTCGGAACCGTGGTGCCGACACCGGACAACAAGTTCTCGGCCATGAACTCCGCGGTCTGGTCCGGCGGCTCTTTCGTGTACATCCCGAAGGGCGTGAGCCTCGACACACCCCTCCAGGCCTACTTCCGCGTGAACCAGGAGCGGATGGGTCAGTTCGAGCGGACGTTGATCATCGTCGACGAAGGCGCGCAGGCCCACTACATCGAGGGGTGCACGGCGCCCGTTTACTCGACCGAGTCGTTCCACTCCGGCGTCATCGAGATCGTTGTGAAGAAGAACGCCCGCTTCCGATACACGACGATCCAGAACTGGTCGAACAACATGTACAACCTCGTCACCCAGCGTGCGCTGGTCGAAGAGGGTGGACACATGGAGTGGCTCGACGGGAATCTCGGGTCGAAGCTGACGATGAAGTACCCGTCCTGCTACCTGATCGGCGAGCGGGCGCACGGGGAGATTCTCTCGATCGCGTACTCCGGGGACGGCCAGCACCAGGACACCGGTGGTAAGGTCGTCCATGCGGCTCCCTACACGACGTCGTCGATCGTTTCCAAGTCGATCTCGAAGGGGAAGGGACGCTCGACCTACCGCGGCCTGTGCAAGGTCTACGAGGGAGCCCACCACGCCCGGTCGAACGTCGAGTGCGACGCCCTGCTGATCAACGACACGTCGCGCACGGATACCTATCCGTATATCGAGATCGAAGAGAACGACGCGAACGTCGGTCACGAGGCGTCCGTGTCGAAGATCGGCGAAGAGCAGCTCTTCTACCTGACGAGCCGCGGGATCCCCGAGGAAGAGGCCATGGCCATGATCGTTCGTGGCTTCATCGAACCGATCGCGAAAGAGCTTCCGCTCGAATACGCGGTCGAGCTGAACCGGTTGATCGAACTCGAGATGGAAGGATCGGTAGGCTGATGAGCGACACCGCGACCGCCGCGACCGCGGCCGAGGGGGTCACCGAGGCATTCAACGCGGGCGCGGTCGAGCGCCTCGCCCTCAGCGAACCCCAGTGGCTCCGCGAGGCACGCGATGGCGCATGGGCTTCGTACGAGCAGACGCCCCTGCCCAGCACACGACTTGAGGAGTGGCGATACACAGACCTGCGGAAGGTCCTGGACCTCTCCTCCCTCCGCCTCCCGACCTCCTCGAAGGCGGCCGATGACCCGACGCAGTGGCCCGCCCGTCTCCGTGAGACGATGGAGCTGGACCACACCGCCTCGGGACACATCGTCCTGATCGACGGTCACGTCGTCCATACCGACATCGATCCGGCGCTGGCGGAGCAGGGCGTCGTCCTCGACTCCCTCCATGACGCGCTCGACAAGCACCCCGAGTTGGTGCAGGAACACCTCGGTAGCGTGGTGCCTGCCTCCGACGGAAAGCTCGAGGCGCTCAACATGGCACTGTGGACCGATGGCATCTTCGTCCACGTTCCGAAGGGCGTGCAGCTCGAGTGGCCGATCCGCGTGACCCGTTGGATCAGCACGGAGAGCACCGCCTACTTCAGCCGGGTCCTGATCGTAGCCGAGCGCCACAGCCAGGTCTCGTACGTCGACGAGGTCGTTTCGGACGACTTCGATGCTCAGTCGCTCATGTCTTCTGCGGTCGAATTGGTCGCCGGAGACGGCGCGACCGTCCAGTACGTGAATCTGCAGCGGGCGGGCCGCGGCACGTTCGTGCACTCCGCGCAGCGCACCCTCGCTCAGCGGGACGCCCGGATCGACACGCTGAACGTGGGCCTGGGCGGCTCGGTCCACCGCGTCGACCTGAACGCGCGGCTCCTGGGCTCCGGGGCGAACTCCGAAATGCTGGGTCTCTACTTCGGTGACGGGAATCAGCACTTCGACTTCAACACGAGCCAGGACCACACCGAGCCGAACACCGGCAGCGACCTCCTCTACAAGGGAGCGCTGGACGGCGACAGCCGGGCTGTCTTCCGGGGAATCATCCGTGTCTTCCCCGGCGCGCAGCGTACCGACGCGTATCAGACGAATCGAAACCTCCTCCTGTCCGGAGGCGCTCGGGCCGACTCGCTCCCCAACCTCGAGATCGAGGCCGACGACGTGCGCTGCTCGCACGGTGCTACGGTCGGCGAACTCGACGCGGACGCGAAGTTCTACCTCATGAGCCGCGGACTGGACCGGGTACAGGCCGAGCGTCTCGTCGTGCTCGGCTTCCTGGGAGAGGTGCTCGGCAAGCTTCCTCTCGGCGGCGTCGTCGACAAGGTGACGGGCGCCATCGAGGAGAAGTTGGCGCAGTATGACTGAGAAGAGCCCCAGATGGGTGAAGGTCGCCACGATCGACCAGTGCCCGGTCGGGATGCTCAAGGGTGTCACGGCGGACGGCGTCCCAGTCGTGCTGGCCAACGTCGAGGGGAAGATCTGCGCCCTGGAGGACGTGTGTTCACACGAAGACCTCCCGCTCTCCGACGGTGAACTCGAGGGCAACGAAGTCGTGTGCCTGTACCACGGCGCTCGCTTCGACGCCTGCAGCGGAGCCCGTAAGACGCTCCCGGCCGTTCGTCCGGTCCGATCCTACCCCGTCGAAGTTCGTGACGGGGAGATCTTCGTGGATACGGCCTGACGAGGACGTAGCATGACGACCCGGTTCGATCCGGTGGAGATGCGGAGCCGCTTCCCCGCGCTGGCCCAGGAGGTACACGGCCGGCCCCTGGTCTACCTCGACTCGGCCGCCACGTCCCAGAAGCCCCGGGCTGTCCTGGACGTGATCGACGAGTACTACGAGCACGACAACGCCAACGTGCACAGGGGCATTCACGAGTTGTCCCGTCGTGCGACGGTCGCCTACGAAGAGGCGAGGACCAAGGTCGCCCGGTGGATCAACGCCGCCGATGACTCCGAGTTGGTGTGGACACGAGGCACCACCGAGGCCATCAACCTGGTCGCCATGGCGTGGGGACTCGACAACGTGGCGGAGGGCGACGAGATCCTGATCTCGGTCCTCGAGCACCACTCGAACATCGTGCCGTGGCAGATCCTCGCCGCCCGAACGAAGGCGAAGCTCCGCTACATTGAGCTGGACGACCAGGGCCGCCTCGACCTGTCCACACTGGACGAGGTGCTGACCGAGCGCACGAAGATCCTCGCGATCTCCCACGTCTCGAACAGCCTCGGTACGATCAATCCCGTTCGGACTCTGGCCGAGGCCGCCCACCGAGTCGGCGCGGTGGTCATGGTGGACGGAGCGCAGGGCGCCGTGCACACCCAGGTCGACGTGCAGGCACTCGGCGTGGACTTCTACGCTTTCAGCGGTCACAAGATGTGCGGCCCGACCGGAATCGGGGCGCTGTGGGCCAAGAAGGAACTCCTCGAGGCGATGGCCCCCTACCAGGGCGGGGGCGAGATGATCCACATCGTCGGACGGGACGCGAGCACGTGGGCCTCGGTCCCGCACAAGTTCGAGGCCGGAACCCCGAACATCGCCGGTGCGGTGGGCATGGGTGCCGCCGTGGACTTCCTGACCGACGTCGGAGTCGACTCGATCGTCGAGCACGAGCGCGCACTCATGGAGTACGCGATGGATCGTGTCCGCGCCGTCCCGGGCATCACCGTGTACGGACCGGAGAGCCTGGACGAGCGGTCGGCCGTGATCTCGTTCACGCTCGGGGACGCCCATCCGCACGACATCTCCACGATTCTGGATGCGGAGGGGGTCGCGGTTCGCGCCGGCCACCACTGCGCCCAGCTCGTCATGAAGCACTTCGAGGTGGCCGCGACGGCCCGCGCCTCGTTCTACCTGTACAACACGACGGACGACGTCGACCGGCTGATCGAGGGCCTCGGGAAGGTGCGAGAGATCTTCGCCTAGATCCACGAACCGACTGCCCCAGGTGCCCGGTCGTAGCTCAGCCCTTACATTGCCGCCCCGCACCGACCTGAGGATCATGGAAACTCCGCAGCTCTCGTCGCTCTACCAGCAGCTCATCCTCGAGCACTACCGCAATCCGCGGAACAAGGCCGAGCTCGATGAGAAGAGCGTCGAGATCCACATGGCGAATCCCGTCTGCGGAGACGAGATCCGCCTGCAGCTCCGTATCGAGGGCGACGAGATCGCCGAAGCGAAGTTCGTCGGTCAGGGCTGCTCGATCTCGCAGGCAGCCGTCAGCATGATGACCACGAAGCTCCAGGGCGCGAAGCTCGCGGATGCATCGATGCTCGCCGAGCGCTTCACCGAGATGATGCACGGCGACGAAGCTGCGGCCAACGACAAGGCGCTCGGAGACCTCCGCGCCCTCCAGGGCGTCAGCAAGTTTCCGGTTCGGATCAAATGCGCCCTCCTCGGCTTCGACGCGTTGCAGGAGGCGCTCAAGGCCGACGGCCAGGAGTCGACACACTGACTCCGGCAGAGGTCCACACGGCTCATCTCGCCCGCACGCGGGCCGGACCCGTGACGGTATGGACCTCGCCTGAAGGAGTTCGACGCATCGAGTTCGGGCGCCTTCCGAAGGGACGACCCGAGGAGGAGACGCATCCCGATGTCCTCGACGAAGCCGTGCGTCAGCTTCGCGAATATTTCGCCAAGAAGCGACGCACCTTCGAGTTGCCCCTCGACTTCTCGGGGGCCACGTCAGACTTCCAGCGGGATGTCTACGAGCGACTCCTCGCCATTCCCTACGGACACGTGGTGTCGTACGGACAGGTGGCGACGGACATCGGCAAGCCCGACCAGGCGCGAGCCGTCGGGCAGGCGGTCGGCGCCAACCCGATCCCGATCGTCGTGCCGTGCCATCGTGTGATCGCCTCCGATGGGCGTCTGACCGGCTTCTCCGGGGGACTGCGGGCCAAGGTCGCACTGCTCAAGCTGGAGGGCATCGACGTGGACGGTGCGACCGCCAACAGCAAGGTTCACCCCGAGGTGATTCCGCTCGACCTGTGAGCGCCACGGTCTACCGACCCTCCCGGGCGTTCGGTCTCTTCCTCGTCGCGGTCCACGTCGCCACCTCGGCCGTTCTGGCCTTCCTCGGCTTCGTCCTCGACGCGTCCAGTACGGAGGCTATGGACGGCTTCGAGCGACTCCTCTTCACGGTCATCCCGATACGACCCTTCGCCTGGGTCATGGCGGTCGTCTTCCTCGGGCTCGGGCTGGCCACCTTGCGTCGAGTCTTCTTCGGCCGTCCCACGCTAGTCCTGACCGAGGACGGTCTCGAGACTCGTGACGGACACAGGGTCACCTGGAACGAGGTCGGTCGTGTGGACGTGCTCGACGACAAGGCACTGCGCCTCCTCGTCACGAGACCGGACCACGCTCCCGAAACCGTCGAAATCGGACAGTTCGGTCTGGGGGCCGGTGTGACGGTCGTCGCCGAGGAGATCGAGCGCCACCTGGGCAGCTCACCCGCCGACCCGGACCCCGACGCGGACGGGTAGGCCGGAAGGACGAAGGGCCGGAGCGACAGGGGGCCGGAAGGACCGAAGCGCCGAAACGACGGAGGGGCCGACCCCGTCGGGTCGACCCCTCGCTACAGCGGGCGTCTCGCGGCGCTTCAGTTACGCGCGCGGACCGACCTCCGGCTCGGCCTCGGGAGCACCCTTCTCCTCTCCACCCCCACCCTCGGGGTGCGCGCCGTTGCGGTTCATGGAGATCTTCCCGAGCGCACTCGGAAGCTCGATCCCCGCCTGCTGGGCCAGCTCGTGGACCGGGGGCAGGGCGCTGATCATGCCCGACAGGAAATCCGCGGTGGCCCCGTTTCCACCGGCACCGTGACCGCCGTCCCACACCGTGATCTTGTCGATGTTGAGGTTCTGGATCGCCTTGACCTGCTCCGCGATGATCGTCGGTAGCTGCTCGATCATCAGGATGGTTGGAGCCAGAGACGGGTCGGCCTCGCATGCCTCCATGAGGCGGCGGTACCCGTCCGCCTTCGCCTCGAGAACCTTCTTCGTTCCCTCGGCCTCGGCGTTGTAGCGTGCCAGGATCGCGTCGGCCTGACCCGCCGCTTCCCTGCGCGCGCGCTCGGCCATCGCGTCGGCTTCGATCTCCACCCTCGTCCGCTCGATCTCCTGCTGGACGATCTGCTCCTTCTGGAGCCGGGCGAGTTCCTGCTCGCGCTCCGCCACGAGAATGGCGGCCTTGGCTTCGGCGGCTGCGACCTGCGCCACGCGGTGCGCTTCGGCGCGCACCTCCGCCAGCTTGGCGTTCGAGGCCGCGATCTCTGCGTTGGCTGCGTTCTCTCCCTCGACAGCGGTGGCCTCCGCGCGCGACACCTCGATTCGGCGCTGCTGTTCGGCCTGCTTGGCCGCGACCACGGTCTCCGCCTCACGCTGGGCCGTCGCGATCTCGAGGTCTCGCTTCGACTCGACCTCACCCTTGATCGACTGGGCCTCGAGCGCCGCGACTTCGACGCGCTGCTGCTGCTCGGCACGCTTCCGGCCGGTCGTGGCCTGCGCGACCTCGTCGGCCACGCCGACGTCCTTCTCGCGGTCGGCGGCAGCCTGACCCATTGCACCGTCACGGTCCTGCTGCGCGACCTCGACCTTCGCGCGGTTGATCGCCTCGGCAGCGGCTCGCTTACCGATGGCCTCGATGTAGCCGCTCTCGTCGGTGATGTCCCGAATGTTCACGTTGATCAGCACGAGACCGATCTTGTTGATCTCCTCGGCCACGTTCGTGTTGATCAACGACATGAACTTCTCGCGGTCCTTGTTGATCTCTTCGATCGAAAGGGTCGCGATCACGAGGCGCAGCTGACCGAGAATGATATCCTGGGCCTGATCCCGGATCTTGCGCTCGTCGAGATTGAGCAGACGCTCTGCGGCGTTGTTCATCAGCACCGGGTCGGTCGAGATACCGACCGTAAAGGTGGCCGGCACGTTGACCCGGATGTTGTTCAGTGAAAGCGCACCCTCGAGCGGGATCTCGATCACCAGGGGATCGAGGCTCAGATACGAGTGCGACTGGATCAGCGGCACGACGAACTTTCCGCCGCCGTGGAGACACTGCGCGGCCCGGTTCGAGCCGACCTTTCCGTAGATCACGAGGATCTTGTTGGACGGGCAGCGCTTGTACTGACGGACGATCAGGGCGACGGCGAACAGCAGCAGCAACACGACGACGCCGATCAGTCCCAACCAGATCACCGGATCCGCGTCGCCCCCGGTCAGCTGGAGCGGGGCAAAGAGCCCGAGAACGTTCATGGTACCTCCTCTGTATCGATCAGGGGGTGTCGGTCAGACGGCTTCGACCTTCACCGCGCTACGGTCCTCATCCACGGCGACGACACGAACGCGGCGTCCCCGCTCCAACTCGGCTCCATCGGTGGTGGCCTTGTAATAGCGCTCACGCTCTCCGATGACGAGCCGCACCTCACCGGCACCTTCACCTCCCGCCGGGATCCCTGCGTATACGGTGCCCTCGCTCTCGAGGGCGTGAAAGAGCGGTAGAGTCCCGCTGCTCTGCAGGCCATAGATGGCGCGGAGCAGACGAGCCAGGAACCACATCATCCCGATGCCGGCCGCGCCACCGACGACGATGGCCACGGGTACGGGCCACCCCGAGCCTCGAAGGGCACCCAGTCCACCCCACCCGAATCCCATCAGGAACGCGGCGATCGCCTGGATCGACAGGACCTTGAACGTCTCGGTCGAGTCGCCGTCCCCGGCATCGCCACCCCCGACCTCGACGTCACCTGCGTCGCCGTCGAGATCTCCGCCGACGAGCATCATCAGCAGGCGTGCGGTGAAGAACATCGTCCCGAGGACTGCGGGCACACCGAACCAGACGGTCACAGGGCCGAAGAGCAACTCCTGCATGGTGCCTCCCGTGCTGAGATGGGCCGACTGAAGAGTCTACGGATCCGGACGCCGTATTCTTCATCCGCGACGGCACATCATGGGCCGGTCGACCCGGAATGCCTAGTCGAAACGTGTCGGTGACAGTTCGGGAGGGGCCGCCCGCTCACCCGTGATCTCATCGGCGATCAGTCGTCCCGTGGCCGGGCCGAGGGTGATGCCGAGCATACCGTGGCCGGTGGCTACGGACAGGCCGGAGACCGCACCGACCGCGCCGACGATCGGCAGGCCGTCGACCGACATCGGGCGCAGGCCACACCACTCCGAGATCGGCCGGGCCGTCCCCATCTTCGGGAACCGTTCCCGCGCGGCGGTCGTGAGCTGCCGAAGCCGCTCGGGACGCATGCGATCGTTCTCTCCCGAGAACTCCATCGTTCCCGCAAAGCGGACGAACGTGTCCATCGGTGTGCAGAAGACGGACGACTCCGCGAGCACACACGACCCCCGCAGCCTGGGCGCACCATTGGGTCCGATGTCGATGTCCCGGTGGTAGCCCTTGCCCGGTTGCACGGGGAGCGGGCCGCCGAGACCCCGCATCAGGCCGCGACCGTACGCACCCGTGGCCAGCACCACGTGATCCGCGCCTTCGGTGGCAAGCGTACCCGCCGTGCGGTGGCGGACTCCCGTCACACGTCCCCCGGTCGTCTCGATACCCTCGACCGTGACACCTTCACGGATCGCTGCCCCGCGCCGGCTCGCCGCTTCACCCAGGCGGGGAACGAAGAGTCCGGGGTTCAGGCTCGCCGACTCCGGATAGAAGACCGCTCCGGCCGACGGGCCGAGCGCCGGTTCACGACGGGCGACTTCGTCCCTGTCGATGACTTCGGGCTCGTAGCCGTGACCCTCGATGATGGCCGCCTCGTGTCGAGCGGTGTCCATACCGGACTCCGTCGCGCATACCTCGTGGTAGCCGTCGCCCCGGTAGTCGCACTCGATGCGCTCCTCGGCCAGGATCTCGTCGAACGTTTCGCGAGCGAGATGCCCGAGGGGGGCCATGACGCTCATGGCGTGTTCGACATGCTCGTCCGTGCAGTACTTCGCAAAGCGCCCCAGCCACAGCCAGAGCCCCGGGTCGATGCGCGGTGGTACGTACAGCGGGCTCGTCGAGTCGAGCATCTGTCCCAGCGCCTGGCGGATACGCCCGGGCCGGTTCAGCGGAGGGTGGCCGACCGCAATCGTGCCGGCGTTGCCCCAGGAAGCCCCGGCCGCGATGCGTTCGCGCTCGAGGAGAACGACCGACGCCCCCGCGCACGACAGGTAATACGCGCAACTGACGCCGATGATGCCGCCACCGACGACGACGACCTTGGGAGCATCCGTGCTCACGAAGCGGTCCGGTTAACCGATCGTGGGATCGAGCAGGACCTTCACCGAGTTCGTCTTCCTCCGATTCGTGGCCGTCGAGAGAGCGTCTCTGTACTGACTCAACGGGTACACGTGCGTGATCATCGACTCGACCGGTGCGCCCGATTCGAGAATCAGGTCGTGGGTGATCTGGAAGGTGTGCTCACGACCGCCTCGCCACTCCTCCATGCCGTAACACTGGTAGCCCTGGATCTGGAGTTCGCGCGCCCATACGAAGGTGAGGTCGAGCTTCGGGATCTCCGCCGCGCACCCGAGGAGTACGATCCGCCCACGAGCGGAGGCGTACCTGAGCGACTGCTTCACGGTCTGCTCGCTGCCCACGCAGTCGAAGATCAGCGGGAAGCCACCCCCGGCAAACACCTCGTCCCCCACGATCGGCATGTACGCCTGGGCGCCCGTCGCCACGAGGGCGTCCCGCGCTTCGTCTCCAGGCGACACCACGCTCGACGCCCCGAAGGAGCGCGCCATGTCGGCCTCGTGTTTCCGTCGCACCTGAGCCACCAGCTCCCCCTGGAAGCCCGCCGCCCGAAGCGCCCAGACGACCCCGAGCGCGATCGGTCCGCTCCCCACGACGAGGACCGGGCCATCCCCCCAGGGCCGGGATCGCAGCGCCGCGTGCATGCCGACGGCCAACGGCTCGATGAGGGCGGCGGTGCCGTCGGTCATCGCATCGTCGATGGGATACAGCTGGCTCTCGTGAGCGATCATGCGCTCACCCCAGCCACCCGGAAGACTCCCGTGGTACCCGATGATCGACCCGCGTTGGATGGGCGATCCGTCGATCACGGTCCGACCCTCGTCACCGGCCCGCGAACAGGTGGCGGGCAAGCCGACGGCGCAGGACGGACACTCCGAGTCCGCGAAGCCGCGAAGGCGACACGACACGGCCGGCTCGACCGCGACACGCTGACCGACCTCGACACGCCGCACCGCCGACCCGACTTCGACGACCCGCGCTACGATCTCGTGCCCCAGGACCGCGGGGAAGGAGCCGAAGGGCTCCATGGCCGGACTCGAGGTCAGCGTCAGATTGCCGATGTCCGATCCGCAGATACCGGCCTTGAGGATCTCGACTTTGACCCAGTCGTTGCCGGGGAGAGAGGGCTCCGGGAGATCCTGGAGCTTCACGCCGCTCAGTCCACCGAAGAGCGCGGCCTCCGTGACCCGGCCCAGACTCTTCCCGACCAGGTAGCTCGGGATCGTGACGTTGAAGGTGACGGCCTTCATGTCCTCAACTGTTCTCCTGGGTCGGGGGCACGCATGCGTGGAAGTAGAGAAGGACGCCCGGCACGATCAAGGTTCCCCACCCGTCAGCGCCGACAGGAGGGCCTTGAGCGCACGAGGTGCGCGACCGACCAGGGCCGCGGTTCCGACGATGAGCGCACCGAACACGGCACTCTCCTGACCGAACGTGATACCCCCGAGTGTCGTGGACGCAGCGACGAGTCCCCCGGCGACGGCACCCGCCACCAAGCGCTCGCGGACATCCAGTCTCGACCACCCCACGGCTGCGCGCTGCGTCCGATCCGGCGCGACTCGACGGCCCGGCGGTCCGGACGTGAGCTGCCGACCGCTCCCTTGGTCGTCCAGCTCGAGGATGTCCCGAACCCGATCGACATCGGTGCTGAGCACCCAGATCGTCGCTCTCATGGCAACCGATGTCCCGAGCGCAGGATCGTCCAGCTGCAGGCGATACGGGACTCCGGCATCGTCGAGAAAGCCCGCCGCGAACTCCGCTTCGTGCCGGTATCCGTACGACGCGACGGGCACCTGCCTCGGAACGTCCCGCTCCGTCACAGTCCTTTCCTGTACGTCACCATCCGGACGGCCTCGTCGAATCCGACGGCCAGATGAAAGGCTCCGCTGACGTCGTTCTCGATGTCCCGATCACTCGCCATCTCGGTGCAGCCCATCTCGCGGCCCCACCCCTCGCCGGCCTCGACCAGGGCTCGACCCACACCCCGGACGCGGGCGTCGGGATCGACGTAGATCCCCTCGAGGTAGGCCACGGGGGAGGTCGTACACTCCTCCGCGTAGTCCCGCAGACGGAGCTCCGCAAAAGCAACGAGCCTACCCTCGGCCTCCGCAACGAAGGTGACCGCATTCGACACCGCCCCACCGAAGTAGGCATCGATGTCGGCCACGTGGTCGTCGGGCTCCTCCGGCCACAAAGCCCGTCGGAGCCTCAGCCACCCGTCGGCGTCCTCGAGTCGTACTTGTCGGACGGCGTACGGTCTCGCGGGGGACGGCTGCCCCGGCAGCCCCCCGATCGGGGGATCCTCACCCATCGCCGCCAGGGGCGCGGAGGGGGTGGCGGCGAACGTACTGCACGTCGAAGTCGTCCGTCACGACCCCGACGAGCGACTCGGCCCCGACCCATCGCACGGCCAATCCAGCCGGTGTGCGTGCCGAACCCCGAAGATCGCCCACGGAGTCGAAGACGAGCCAACGGGTATCGTTCGTATCCTCGTGATCGAACAGGGAGACCCAGACCTCACCGGTCGTGGAGACCAGCACCTCGTCGACGACTGGCGCCGTCTCGGGGATGAAGTCGAGATAGAGCCGCCTCAGCTCGGGAGTCACGCCGTCGGCGCCCAGATCGTCGACGAGGATCTCCTCCTGCCGGGCCTGGAGATCCGCGCGGGTGGTGCCGCTCTCGACACCGTGCACACGGAGCCGGCGGACGAGACCCTCCGGTCCGAAGAACGCCAGGTCGAAGGTGGCGCCGTACGCATAGACCGCCTCGGACCCGCCGGTCTGGCGGGATGGGACGGTCCGCAACGAGGCCTCGGGAGAGAAGGGCGGAACAGCCTGGTTCACACGAACGCCCTCGGTCATCGATCCCAGAATACTCCTCGCCCGGGGTGCGTCGGGTCCCACGGCCACGGTGTCCGCGAACGTTCCGTCCGGGCCCAGCCGACCGATGACGATCGAGTCGAGGACGAGCTTCAGCTCGTGGAAGCCGACCTCCTCATCCGGGTTGATCCACCGGGAACGGGTGAGGTAGGTGCCGTCATCCTGACGGAGCACCACCAGCGCCCGGGCGATCATGTCGGACCGGACCGACACGTCGCCGAGGACGTCCCCGGTCATGGAGAAGGCGGTGACCCGTGCGCTGCGACTGTCGAAGGCGAAGACGGTGTCGCCCGAGACACCGGCGATCCACGGACTGCCGGTGAACTCCCCGGGACCTCCACCCTCTCGACCGAGCGCCCTGAGGTACCCGCCCGCCTCGTCGTAGACGCGAACCTCGAGGGCCTGCCGGTCGGTAACGACGATCGAGCCGTCGTCCGCCACCGCAACGTCCCCGATCGTGGAAAACGCGTACTCGGCGGGGCCGTCGATGACACCGATCTCCAGGTCGTGCGCCTGAACCTCGCGCCACGCCGGGACGTCGACTCCGCCGAGATCGTACGACACGATCCCGACGCCCGCGCTGTCTTCGACCGTAGCGGTCGGTAGATCGATGACTTCCGACGCGCACGCCGACAGGACCAGGGCCGCAACGGCCCCTGCTACGAGCGCTCGCCCCGTGGCCCCGCTCATCCACTCGATCATCCGCTAGCGTCCCGGTCCGAGAAGTACGGCGTTCATGAAGAGGAGCTGAGTCGCCTCGGCGTACGCCCGATAGTTCGGGTCTTCGGCAAAGGCGATGATCTGGCCGGAGCCCCATCCTTCCCTCATGAGGAAGGCCTTGCTGGCCAGCTGCGGGCGGGACTCCTCCCACACGATCCCGCTCAGCACCAGATCGTCGAGCGTTCCGTACCGTCCGACGTTCACACCATCGTCGAGAGTCAGCGGCGTGAAGACCCTCGACCCCTCGACCAGGGCGCCGATCTCCCCGTCGGTTCCGGAGGCGAGCCAGTGGCCCGCGTCGAGCACCACCTTGAGGATCGCGCCGGGTACACCCTCCGGGGACTCGTCGTCGGGCACGATCTCGTCGAGGTATTCGATCGGTTGATCGGGCGTACCCCCCGAGGGGGCATCGGTCCCGGACGCGCGACCGCCTCGCCGTTCCGCAGCGGTGGACAGAAGTCCGACGCGGGTGGCCCACGAGGTGGCGTTCGCGATCGTGACGAGCGTGCCGCCCTGGGACATCCAGTCGCGGATCCGGTCGACGAGGCCCGACCCGATCGCTCCGCCGTAGTTGCCACTCGGCAGGACGATCACGTCGTAGTCCGACAGGTCGGCCCGCCCGAGGCTCGAGGTTCTTACCGCGACCGTGGGTTGACCGTACCGCTGCTCGAGCACGTAGCGCGCCCATCCGACCGACAGGCTCGAACCGGGAGAGTCGTACGCCAGCAGCACCCGGGGTGAGCGGAGTGCGCGCACACTGTTGGCGCCCAGCGAGGCTCCCTCGGTGACGTACGAGTCGTCGATCGGAACGACCTCGGCGCCGTGATGGTCGGCGATCGATCCCAACCGACTGCGGAGGTCGTCGTCGTTCTCCGCCACGCGCACGATGGCCGTGCCCGGACCGTACGAACGCCCTCCGAGTGTGAACGACTCACCCGAGGCCCGCACGCGGATTCCCTCACGCATCGCCTCGGTCACGGCAGCGGCCGTGGCGACGCCCCACGGCATCAGATACCCGACCGATGCGGGTGGCAGGATACGCGCCTCTCGTGTCGTGGCCGGCCCGTCGGAAGACACGAGAGAGCCGGCGGCACCGGTCTCGTTCTCGGACTCGATCACCTCGACATCCCACAGGAGCGACTGGCTCCATGCGGTCAGGTCGTAGATCTCGTCCCCCTCGCGGCGGGCTCTGCGCTCGAGCTGCCGCTGGACGAAGGCGGGATCCATCGGCACGTGAGCGTCGAGTAGGTTACGCGCGAACTGATGGGTCGGCTGAGCCATCGGAACGATGTACGTACCGCGCGCGGGCAGCTCCCGCCCGTCGACCTCGACGGCACCGGACACGGATCGCACCTCAATGCCGTTGGCAGCCAACATCCGCGCCAGGCGGTCCGCCCGGGCGGGATCGTGCGCGGAGTGGAGGACGAGTTCGGCCGCACCCTGCCGACCGAGTTCGATGCCGTCCCGACGGTACGCCACGTAGTCCCTGAGAATCCTCTCCCGGTTGCGCGCCGCAGTCTCCGCCGTGGTGATGGCGGCCGTGAAGTGGTTGAGGACCCCGTCTCCGTACGTCATGACATCCCCGTCGTCCTTGAGGAGAACGAGGGCCCGCGCCGACGCCTGCTCGTAGGTCATCCCCAGGGCGCCGTGGTTCATCGGCCACATGTCGACATAGCCGGGATAGAAAGCGTCGTACACACTCCGGTTGAAGTAGGGGAAGCCGCGCGCGTCGAACGCGGCGGCGTTGGCCCGCCCGAAGAGATCCATCAGCGCGATCTGTCGGTCCCCGTACCACGGGTTCTCCGGGGGTGCCGTCGGCGGGAAGAAGTACGTCGAGTTTCCGCCCATCTCGTGGAGATCCGCCACGATGTTCGGACGAAACTCCAGGAAGAGCTTCACCTTGCCCCGTGTCTCGGGCTGACTCTGGATGAAGAGGTCGCGATTCAGATCGAAGAGGTAGTGGTTGCTGCGTCCACCCGGCCACGGCTCGTCGTGTTCGGCGGAGTAGGTGGCCTGGTTCGGCCAACGCGCCCGCGACGAAGTCGTGTGCTGAACGAAGCGCGCACGGCCGTCCGGATTCTCGGCCGGATCGATGATGACGAGGGATTCCCGGAGGATGAGGTCGACGACCTCGTTCCCCTGGGCGGCCAGGAGGTGGTACGCCTCGGCCAGTGCCGCTCCGTTCGAACTGATCTCGTTTCCGTGGACCCCGTGCATGAGCGCCGTCACGACGGGAAGCTCGGCAATCAGCGCCTCGACCTCGTCGTCGGAGAGCCCCCGGAGCTCCGAGAGTCGGGACAGATCGGCCTTGATCTCATCGAGCCGCGCCATCCTCTCGGGAGAGCCGATGACCAGCGCAATCAGCGGTCGTCCCTCCCAACTCTCCGCATACTGGATCAGCTCTGTCCGATCCGGGGCCGCCTCGGCCAAGGCCTCGAAGTACCGGACGATGTCGTCCGGGTGGGTGATCTCCTCACGCGGAGCATGTCCGACGACGGACTCCAGGGTGGGGATCGCGGGGTCGTATCGAGTGCCCGGTACGAAATCTTGCGTGGGGGCCGGTACCTGGACGAGCGCGGCGAGGACGAGCGTGCCGATCATGAAGAACTCGGGGTCGGGACGTAAGGAGACGCCAATATAGAAGCCGGATCAGGGCAGGGCAGGCGTTTGGCCCGACGGGGCGGCCCGCCGTACCGTATCGGAACCCTCAGATGGAGCCTTCGCGTGACCCGACACCTCCCGACGCTTCTCCTGGCAGGACTCGTCCTCTCCGGCTGCGCACCTGAAGCCGCCCCGCGATCGGAGCCGGCCGACGACGATCCGCAGATCGTGTTCTGGGAGGCGCTGGAATCCCTGTGTGGCCAGGCGTTCCAGGGACGCGTCGTGGAGAGTGTGCCACCGGACCCGGCATTCGACGAGGCCCGGCTCGTGATGCACGTCCGAAGCTGCGACCCGGCAGAGATCCGGATCCCTTTCCACGTCGACGACGATCGGTCGCGGACCTGGGTCCTGACGCCAACGAGCACGGGACTCAACTTCGTGCACGACCACCGTCACGAGGACGGCTCGGAAGACGAGGTCTCCATGTACGGGGGTGACGCCTCCGGTCGCGGCTCGACCACGACGCAGGAGTTCCCCGCAGACGCCTTCACCGCGGACCTTGTGCCGGTCGCGGCCACGAACGTGTGGACGCTGGAGGTGGTCCCTGGGGAACGCTTCGTCTACGCCCTCCGCCGCGAGGGGTCCGATCGGCGTTTCCGGGCAGAGTTCGATCTGAGTGCACCGATCGAGCCGCCGCCACCACCTTGGGGCGGATGATGTCCGTGTCGGGGATGATGTCCATGTCGGGGATGACGTCTGTGGGGCGGACGACGTCCAAGGCCCGCGCCGCCGCTCCAACGGCCCTCCGCCTGGTCGTCGTGGCGGCCCTGGCGTCCTGCACGCCCTCGGCCGACGGACCTGCAGTCGGACCCTCCGACGAGTTCGCGACGGCCGATTCGATCGTCGACGACTGGGTTAGCTCCGATCGTGTGGCCGGAGCCTCGCTCGTCGTGCTGGAGCAAGGCCAGACGGTGCATACCCACACGGGCGGAGTGCTCCAGCGATACCGGTTCGGCGAAGGACAGTACCCGAGTTCGGACGGCGTCTCCCCCCGGGGAATCGTACCGGCCTCGGACTCTGTTCCCGTGACGGGCGAGACCCTCTACGACCTGGCTTCGGTGACCAAGGTCCTGGCGACGACGATGGCCGTCATGATCCTCGCGGACCGGGGACTCCTGGACCTCGATGCGCCCTTGTCCGATCTCCTACCGGACTACGAGAGCTCGGGCCGCGACGAGATCACGACCCGACACCTTCTCACCCACACGTCCGGTCTCCCCCAGTGGTGGCCGGTCTACTACCACGCGGAGGATCGGGACGCGGCCTGGGAGTGGTTGCGAAGACAGGACCCGACCTGGCCGGTCGGGGCCGAGCGGCACTATT
>JAUIKL010000086.1 GCA_030430625.1 Gemmatimonadota bacterium | reverse complement strand
AGAGGATCTGGACGCCGTGTACGCCCGGGCCGAGGAGATCGCCCGACGGGTCGCGACCGTCGAGGCGATGGGCAACGTCCGGATCGGGACCGAGCGCGGCCAGCCGCAGATCCAGGTCGAGATCGACCGGGAGGCCGCCTCGTCCTACGGGATCGACCCCCGCGTCGTGGCCGAGACGGTCGACCGGGCCATGCGCGGTTCGGTGGCCACCGAGTTCGTCGACTTCGACCGGAAGATCGATGTCGTCGTTCGGTACCCCGAGGGAGAGCGCTACGCGAGGAGCACCCTGGAGGGGATCCGGGTCGACGGGGTCCCGATCCGGGAGCTCGTCGTCATCCGGGATGCGGTCGGCCCGTCCGAGGTTCGGCGGGAAGATCAGGCCCGGGTCGTTCCGGTGTACGCGGACGTCGTCTCCGGCGGACTCGACCAGGCGATCGTCGACGTCGAGGCGGCCTTGGCCGACGTACCGAGGGATGCGGACATCCGCTGGGACGTCGGCGGTGAGAACGAGGAGATGCGACGCTCCTTCCGCGACCTCGCCTTCGCCTTCGGTCTCGCGCTGATCCTCGTCTACATGATCCTGGCCGCCCAGTTCGAGTCCTTCGTCCACCCGTTCACGATCCTCATGTCCGTGCCGTTGGCCCTGGTCGGGGCGGTGCTGGCCCTCGTGCTCACGGGGCAGGGACTCAACACGATGAGCCTGATTGGCATCGTGATCCTCGTCGGCATCGTCGTGAACGACGCCATCGTGAAGGTCGACTTCATCAATCAGGCGAGGGCGCGTGGGGCCGACGTCCGCTCCGCGGTCCTCGAAGCCGGTCGGGTTCGACTCCGCCCGATCGTCATGACGACGGTGACCACGGTGCTCGGTCTCCTTCCCATGGCGCTCGGGATCGGGCGGGGCTCCGACCTGCGCGCCCCCCTCGCGATCGCGGTCATCGGCGGCCTGCTCGTGGCCACCGCACTCACGCTGATCATCGTGCCGGTCGTCTACCAGGCGATCGAGTCCGTGCGAGAGGCGCTCCGCTCCGAACCGCCGGGCACGGCCGCATGATCCGCCTGAGCCTGCGCCGGCCCGTGGCCGTGGCCATGACGTACTGGGCCGTCACCCTGCTCGGGGTGGCCGCGTGGGACAACATCCCGATCGAGCTCCTCCCCGACGAGCGGCTGCCACGCCTCATGGTGTCGGCCGACTGGCGGGGGGCCTCACCCGAGACGGTCGAGGCCTTCCTGACGGCGCCGCTCGAGGCCGCCGTTCAGCAGGTCCGGGGTGTCGAACGGATCATCTCCGAATCGTACGAGGAGCGGGGGGTCGGCCGGGCCGACATCAGCATCGAGTTCCAACGGGACGTCGACATGGACTTCGCGCGGCTCGATCTCTCCGAGCGGGTCGCGACGCTGGAGGAGTCGCTTCCTCCCGGTGTCGGCACGATCCGCGTCGAGCAGTACGTGCCGGACGCGTTCGAGGAGCAGAGCGGCCCCTTCATGCGCTACACCTTCACCGGGCCGTACACGCTGGAGGCGCTCCGCCAGCACCTCGACGAGGTCGTGGCTCCGGAGCTGGGGCTGGTCGACGGGGTGGCGCGGGTTCTCCTGTACGGCGGGCGGGAGCGGCTACTCGAGATCCAACTCGACGAGGAGGAGATCGGTGCTCTGGGGCTCGACCCCGTCACGGTGCAACGGGCGATCTCCGATCTGGACCTCGTCCGGGAGGCCGGGATCGTTCGAGAGGGGGACGGAGAGCGCACGATCACGATCGTGAACCGTCCGGCCAGTGCCGACGACGTAAGGGCGTCCGTCATCACCTCGGCAGGTGGGACGCCGGTGCGTGTGGCCGACGTGGCCCGGGTCTTCGACACGTACGAGGAGGCGCGGGCGCTCTCCCGGATCAACGGGCGCCCCTCCGTCGGCTTCGAGGTCGTGCGGGGCATCGGAGTGAACACCGTCCGGACGGCCGAGGCCGTGCGCGATCGGGTCGCGGAGCTGGAGCCCCTGAGCCCGGCGGGTGCGGAGATGATCCTCGAGGACGACGTCAGCGAGGAGATCGAGAGCCAGCTCAGCGAACTGCGCACCCGAGCGGCGTTCGCGGCGGTCGTGATCTTCTTCGTCCTCCTCGCCTTCCTCCGTTCGTTCCGGTCGGCGGCTCTGATCTTCGCGACGATCGCCTTCAGCGTGATGATTGCGCTCAACCTGATCTACTTCGGAGGGCTGAGCCTCAACCTGCTGACACTCATGGGGTTGGCGATGGGATTCGGGCTCATCGTCGACAACTCGATCGTCGTGCTCGAGAACATCTACAGGCGAAGGCAGGCGGGGCAGGCCCCGATGGAGGCGGCGGAGCAGGGCACCCGAGAGGTCGTGCTGCCGATCATGGCCTCCACCGCGACGACGCTGATCGTCTTCGTACCCTTCGTGTACCTCCAGGGTGAGTTGCGGGTCTTCTACGTCCCGCTGGCGATCGTCGTGGCGCTGACGCTGGTGGCCTCGCTCTTCGTGGCGTTCACCTTCATCCCCGCGCTGGCCGCGCGCTTCCTGGAGGTCGACGGGGGCGCGGTCGGCCCCGGCGGGACCGGGGGAACGCCCGGCACAGAGGCCGCCCGACCCCCGATCTACCTGCGCTTCTACCGGGATCTCGTCTCCCTGACCGTGCGCTTTCCCTGGGTCGCGATCTTCATTACTGCGATGAGCTTCGGGGGGTCGTACTACCTCTTCGACCGGTACGTGAGCACGTGGGCCATGTGGGGCGGCGGCCGCGGCGAGGATACCTATATCCTCGTCAACATCACCCTGCCGCGGGGCTCGAACCTCGAGCGCAGTGACCAGCTCATGCGGTACTTCGAGGAGCGGGTGGCGGAGATCCCCCAGGTCGAGCGGTACACGGCCGATGTGTACCAACAGTACGCCACGATGCGGATCACCTTCCCGGAGGACGTGGAGAACACGCAGCTGCCCCCGGCTATCAAGTCCCAAATGGAGGCGTACAGCCACACCTTCACCGGAGCCGAGGTGCGCGTGTACGGGTACGGACCGTCCTTCTACGGGGGCGGGGGATCGGCGCCGAACTACGCCATCCAGGTCCTCGGGTACAACTACGAACGGGTTCGGGACATCGCCGAGAACGTGGGCTCTCGGCTCGAGCGCATGAGCCGGATCGTCGATGTCGACACCAACGCCAGCGGGCGGCGTTTCACCAGGGACAAGGCGTCCGAGTTCGTGGCCGACGTGGACCGGGCCCGTCTGGCTCAATACGAGCTTACGGTGGCCGACCTCACGTCGCGCTTGAATGCGGTGGTGGCCGGGACGGCCGGCATCGACGTCCTCAAGCTCGGCGGGGAAGAGGTGCAATACCAGGTCAAGTTCGAGGACAACCTCGAGATGGACATCCTGGCGCTCACGGAATCACTGATCGACACGCCCTCGGGACGGCGAATCCGACTCGGAGAGGTGATCACGGTCGGCCAGAGGGACATCCTGGCCCGCATCCGCCGCGAGGATCAGCAGTACGAACGGACGGTCGCCTACGAGTTCCGCGGGCCGGCCCGGCTCGGCGATCTGGTTCACGAACAAGTCATCGCCACGACCGAGGTGGCGCCCGGGTACACGGTCGAGGCCGGAGACTCCGGCTTCTTCATCGATCGGGAGGAGCGGAACCAGATCTGGATGGTGCTCGCCGTGGCGCTCCTACTCGTTTACATGGTGACGGCGGCCCTCTTCGAATCGCTGCGGCAACCGCTGTGTGTGATTCTGACCGTCCCGATGGCGCTCATCGGGGTCTACCTGATCTTCTTCTACACCGATGCCTCGTTCACGCGGGAGGCGTACGTCGGCGTGATCATGATGCTCGGCATCGTGGTCAACAACGCGATCCTCCTGGTCGATCACGTCAACGGCGTCCGGCGGACCCGTCCGGAACTCGCCCTGGACCAGGCGATCGTGCAGGGAACGCTCGAACGGGTCCGACCCATCCTGATGACCACGACCACTACCGTGCTCGGTCTCCTCCCCCTGGTCCTCTTCGGGGACCGTGCGGGGTCGAACATCTGGGATGCGCTCGCCCTGGTCCTGATCGGGGGTCTTCTGTCCTCGACGCTCTTCGTCCTGACCATCACCCCGGCCGCGTACCACATCCTCGAGCGGAAACGTGGCGCCGCCTGACGAAACACGGTGACCCATCGATGGGACACCGAGCGTCTCGATGTGTCCCACGGTCGAGAAGGCCTTCGAGAGGGCCGGCGGCGGATACCCCCGTGAACACTGGCTTTTCGCCCTTGTGCGCCGATGGCACACCCTTTGCGCTTCAAGTGTAGTGATCGGAGCGGCAAACAGGCTCCGGAAACGAGGGCGGGGGCAATGAACCGTAGGATCTCAGACATGGTGAAACGCGCGGTGGTGCTCGCTGCGTGTACGGCCGTCTTCGCCCCGGGCGAGGTGGTGCTCGCCCAGGGCGGGGACGGCTTCTTGTTCAAGGAGCCGCACGTCACCCTGAAGTTCGAGAGTGGATACGGCTTTCAGCGCGCGTCGAGCGACATCTACGACTTTCTGACCGACGAGCTGACCCTGAACCAGCGGGACTTCGACGCCCCGTACTTCGGGGGTGAGTTCGCCGCGAGGATCACGGAGCGTCTCGACCTGGCCATCGCGGTCGGGTATCAGGGGGCTTCGAAGCGCTCCGAGTTCATCGACTACTACGAGCCTATCGGAGACGCCGAGGTTCCGATCACGCAGGTGACGGAGTTCCACCTCGTTCCGGCCACGGCCTCGCTCCGGTACTTCCCCTTCGAACGCGGCCGGACGATCGGTCGCTTCGCCTGGGTCCCCCGGTCGCTCGCACCCTTCGTGAGTGGGGGCGTCGGCTTCGTGTCGCACAGTCTGCGCCAGTACGGGGACTTCGTCGATTTCGAGACGCTCGAGATCTTCACGGACGACTTCGAGAGCGAGGGGCGTTCGTTCCTGGCCCGAGCCTCGGCCGGTGTGAACATCTCGCTCGGTCAGCAGTTTCTTTTTACCCTCGAAGGGCGGTACGGCTGGTCCAGCGCCGACCTCGAAGGGGACTTCATCGGCTTCGAGCCGATCGACCTCGATGGCGCCCAGTTGATCGGCGGCATCGCGGTGCGCTTTTAGGAGGACGATCATGAAGAAGATCACGATGTTGGGAGCGGTCGCCGCTCTCGTTGCCGCCGCCCCTCTCTCCGCGCAGGACATGGACGGCCGATGGCTGCCGTTCGTGGGTTGCTGGGAGGCGCTCGGAGGCGAGGACGACATCGGCCTCCTGTGCTTCGAGCCGGCGGACGGTGGCGTCCTGCTGTCGAACGTCGTCGACGGAGAAGTCGCCTCGTCCGAGTTCTTCGCGGCCGACGGTCAGCCTCGGGACGTGAACTCGGAGGGCTGCGAAGGGTGGGAGGTCACCACCTTCTCCCAGGACGGTCGCCGGGTGTTCACGGAAACCGAGTTCCTCTGCGGGACGGACGAGCCCCGCGCCGGGACGGGGGTCATGACCTTCGTGCAGCCGAACATGTGGGCCGACATCCGCACGCTCGAGACCGATGGTGAGCCCTTCGTGTGGGTTCAGGAGTACCGCCTGGCCAGCCGGGACCGTTTGGCCGAGGCGGGCGTCGAGGATCCCGCGGCCGGGCTCGCCATGGCCGTGCGGACATCGCGTCAGTCGGCGGCGGCTCCGATCGACCTCGGGGACGTCGAAGAGGCGATGGAGGTCATGGACCCGAAGGCTGTCGAGAGCTGGCTCGTCACGAAGGGTGACGAGCTCGATCCGAGCGCGGCCGATCTCGTGCGCCTCGCGGACGCCGGTGTGCCGGAGAACGTGATCGATGCCGTGGTCGCGGTCTCGCACCCCGAGCGCTTCGTCGTGGCCTCGGGCGGTGAGGTCGAGGCGTACGACGCGCCTCGCCCGACGCACTACCGCGGCTACATGGGCTACTGGTCGTACCGGACGCCCCGCTGGGGGCTGGGGTACGCGCCCTTCGGCTGGGCCTTCGGTTACGATCCGATGTACTACCGGAACTACTACGCCGGTAGCTACGGATACGGGTATGGCTACGGGTACGGCTACAACTACTGGGGATCGCGCCCCGGTACGATCGTCATCGAGCGCTCCGGCGGAGGCAGCCGCGGTGGCTCGGTGATCAACGGGCAGGGGTACCGTCGCGGCAACCCCTCGGACGACGCGACCCGGGTCCGTCGGGCCGGCGGGGACGTGCCGTCGACCGGGAGCTCGGGCTCGTCGTCCTCCGGGCGCACGGCCAACCCTTCGAGCGGCTCCAATGGGCGGTCCGACTCGGGTCGACGCGCCGTACGGCGCCGCCCCGGCGGGGGTGAGACTCAGGTCTCCCGCTCGTCCAGCGCACCGCGTCCGGCGGCCCGGCCGTCGGCCCCCGCCCGCCGACCGGCAGCCGCTCGTCCGAGTGCTCCGCGACGCGCGCCGGCCGCCGGGTCGTCGAGCTCCTCATCCTCTCGGGACGCGTCGCGTTCGACCGCGCGTCGCCGGGGTGGATCGCTGTAACGAAGGCGCGTCGATCGCACGACAGAGCGGGGTTGGGAGGTTCCTCTCAACCCCGCTTTCATGTGCTACCTTCTCCGGCATGAGCGACCATGCCGAGACCCCATCCAGGGGCACCGACTTCATCCGTCAGAAGGTCCGGGCCGACACTGCGGCCGGGGTCTACGACGGAAACGTCGTGACGCGGTTCCCGCCGGAGCCCAACGGATACCTCCATATCGGCCACGCCACCGCGATCTGCCTGAACTTCGGCGTGGCCGAGGATTTCGGGGGGCGCTGCCATCTCCGGTTCGACGACACGAACCCGGAGAAGGAGGACGAGGAGTACGCGCGGGCCATTCAGGAGGACATCCGGTGGCTCGGCTTCGATTGGGGTGAGCACCTCTACTTCGCTTCGGACTATTTCGAGCGGATGTACGAGTGCGCCGTCGTCCTCATCGAGAAGGGGCTCGCCTACGTCGATTCGCAGCCGCTCGAGGCCATCCGTGAGGGACGGGGTACCGTCGTCCAGCCGGGCGTCGAATCCCCGTACCGGAGCCGCACCGTCGAGGAGAACCTCGACATGTTCCGCCGCATGCGAGCGGGTGAGTTCGCGGACGGAACGCACGTGCTGCGCGGCAAGATCGACATGGCCCATCCGAACATGCTCATGCGGGACCCGGTCTTCTACCGGATTCGGCACGCCGAGCACTTCAGGCAGGGTGACGAGTGGGTCATCTACCCGCTCTACGACTACGCCCACTGCCTCGAGGACGCCTTCGAGGGGGTGACGCACTCGATCTGCACGATCGAATTCGAGAACAACCGCGAGCTGTACGACTGGGTGCTCGACAACGTGGGCTTCCAGGAGCCGCGGCCGCATCAGTACGAGTGGGCGGGGCTGGACCTCGAGCACGCCGTCCTCTCCAAACGGGCGATTCTTCCCCTCGTGAAGGCGGGTGTCGTGTCGGGTTGGGACGACCCTCGCCTCTCGACGATCTCCGCCTTTCGCCGCCGAGGGGTGCCTCCGGAGGCGGTCCGTCTCCTGGCCGACCTCGTCGGTGTCTCGCGCGCCCCCGCCCGGACCGAGGAGTCCAAGCTGGAGTTTGCGATCCGGGAGGTTCTCAACCCGGTCGCACCGCGGGTCATGGCGGTGCTCGATCCCATCAAGGTCGTCCTGACCAACTGGGACGGTACCCAGCCGTCGGAACTCGAGGCCCCGTACTTCCCGCCCGACATCGATCGGCCCGGGTCGCGGATGGTTCCGGTCGGGCCCGAGTTGTGGATCGAGCGTTCGGACTTCGCCGAGGACCCGCCGAAGGGGTTCCGACGCCTGGTGCCGGGCGGTGAGGTTCGCCTCCGGTACGCGTACGTGATCCGCTGCGACGAGGTGGTCAAGGACGAGTCGGGCGAGGTCGTCGAGCTGCGATGTACGGCGGACCTGGCCTCTCGCGGCGGTACGACGAGCGACGGGAGGAAGGTCAAGGGCACGATCCATTGGGTCGACGCCGGGCGGGCGGTCGACGCCGAGGTCCGACTGTACGACCGCCTCTTCGTCGACGAGGTGTCCGAGGACGAGAACGCGGAGCCCCTGGACCCCATGGATCGTCTGGCGCCCGAGTCTCTCGAAGTCGTCCACGGCGTGAAGGTCGAGCCGTCCGTGCGGAAAGACGATCCCGAGACCCGATACCAGTTCGAGCGGGTCGGCTACTTCTGGCGGGACCCCGTCGAAGGGCGTGGCGACACACTGGTCTTCAACCGGATCGTCGGACTGAAGAGCGGGTGGCGAAGCCCGGCCAAGGACGCTCAGGCCCGCGAGAACGGCTCTGACGAAGGCGGCAAGGACCGCGCATCCGGCAGGTCGACCGGGGTGTCGGGCCGCAACGAAAAATCGCGGAAGGGCGGTGGCCCCGCGCCCGGGACGCGCCCCGGCGTCAGCGAGGAACGATCGGCCCGAAGGGCTGCCGACCCGGCGCTCGCGGAGCGCTTCCGGTCGTACCAGGAGGAGATGGGGCTGTCCGAAGAGTACGCGGACCTCCTCTCCGGCCGTCCGGAGACCGGCGACTTCTTCGAAGCGGCCCTGGCGGAGCATGACGATCCCGAGACGGTGTCGTCGTGGCTCGTCACCGATGTCCGGGCCCTCCTCGACGGGCGTACCCTCGAGGACCTCCCCTTCGGCGGCGCCGAGATCGGACGGCTCGTCGGTCTCGTGGCCCGCGGGGATGTGAGCCGGCGGGCCGGAAAGGACGTGCTGGCCCGTATGGCCGAGGACGGCGGTGACCCGGCCGAATGGGTCGAGCGACTCGGCCTGACCCGGGTCGGCGCGGACGAACTCGGGCCATTCGTCGACCGCGTTCTGGCCGATTGGCCGGACAAGGTCGAGGCGTACCGGGCCGGAAAGACCCAACTGATCGGCCTCTTCGTCGGAGAGGTCATGAAAGCCACCGGCGGAGCGGCCGATCCGAAGGCCGTCCGCGCCCTCCTGACCGAGCGACTCGACGGATGACGATGCGGCTCCGCTTTGCCCCTTCGCCCACCGGATACCTCCACGTCGGGGGAGCCCGTACGGCGGTCTTCAATTGGCTCCTGGCCCAGAGTGCAGGCGGTGTCTTCGTCCTTCGTATCGAGGACACCGACCGGGCTCGCTCGAGCGACGAACACACCCAGGTGATCCTCGACGGTCTGTCGTGGCTCGGGGTGACGTGGGACGAGGGGCCGTTCTTCCAGAGCGAGGGCGTGGAGCGGCATCGTGCCGACGCCCTGCGCCTCCTGGCCGAGGGCAAGGCGTACCGGGACTTCTCGGACCCCGAGCAGGTGCGCGCGGAAGCCAAGGAGCGCGGTATGCACCCCTCCAAGGTCGCGCGGGAGCAGGCGGATGCGCTCGGTGCCGACGGATCGGATCAACGGGCGGTAGCCGGCGATCCCTTCGCGGTGCGCTTCCGGGTCCCGGACGGCGAGGCCGTCTTCCACGACCTGGTGCACGGCGAGATGCGCTTCGGCAGCGATGACGTCGACGATCTCGTGATCCTCCGCTCCGATGGGACGCCCACCTACAACCTGGCCGTCGTCTCGGACGACGCGGAGCAGGGGATCACCCTCGTCCTGCGCGGGGACGACCACCTCTCCAACACGCCGAAGCAGGTTCTCCTCTATCAGGCGCTCGGGTACGCTCAGCCGACCTTCGCGCACGTCCCGATGATCCTCGGCAGCGACGGGAAGAAGCTCTCGAAGCGGCACGGGGCCACCGCCGTCGGTGACTACAGCGGCCAGGGCATCCTCCCCGAGGCCATGTTCAACTTTCTGGCCCTGCTCGGTTGGAGCCCGGGGGACGACCGCGAGTTCATGTCGATCGAGGAGTTGACCGAGGCGTTCTCGGCCGACCGTCTCCTCAAGTCGGCCTCGGTCTTCGACACCGAGAAGCTCGAGTGGCTCAATGGGCGGCACCTCGCGGCCCGGCCGACCGAGGAGTTGGTCCGCGCGCTCGAGGAGGGACTCGACGGGCCCGGGGTCGAGCGACTCGGTGACCCGGTGTGGACGGCGGCCCTCCTCGAACTGATCAAGCCACGCTCCCGCACCATGAACGACCTCGTCGAGCAGGCGCGTCCGTTCGTGACCGACGACCTGGCCTTCGACGACAAGGCCGTCGAGAAGCACTGGTTGAAGAGTCCGGGGGAAGCTCGGGAGCGGCTGTCGGCCCTCCTCGAGGCGTTCTCGGGCGTGGCGTGGACCCACGACGAGCTCGAGTCCGCGCTGCGTGGCGCGGCCGCAAAACTGGAGGTCGGGGCCGGTAAAGTGATCCACCCACTGCGGGTCGCCCTGACCGGTAACATGGCGTCCCCAGGCATCTTCGACGTTCTCGTTCAACTGGGTCGTGAACGTTCGGAGCAGCGCGTCAACTCGGCCCTCGAGCGGCTCGCCGAGGCCGGTGCCGAGGAACACGAGAGCCTTTCTTGACACCTTTTGAAGGGGCACATTAGGATAGCCCCCGATATCAGACCCGGGTGCTCACTGGCCCCCCCTCCAGGTGTGATTGTTGGCTAGATCCGACGCGATGTCCCCACGCGCCATCTCGGCCCCGAGTCGTCCGGTCGAACCGCTCACAGAGATCGAGCGGAAGATCCTCGACTTCATGGTCCAGTACCTGCGCGCGAACACATATCAGCCGTCGATTCGTGAAATCGGCGAGCGATTCGGTATCAAGAGCACCAAGACGGTGTCCGAGCACCTCCAGGCCCTGGCCGACAAGGGCTGCCTCGAGCGCGATCCCTCCCGCTCCCGCGGGG
>JAUIKL010000085.1 GCA_030430625.1 Gemmatimonadota bacterium | reverse complement strand
TCGAGCACGATGAGCTTGAAGTCCTGATCGTCCTTGAGTCGGTCGAGTCCCCGGTGGCCGTCCTCCGCCTCCTCCACCTCGAAGCCGTCGCGCTCGAGCATCGCACGGATCATCATGCGCGCGTCCTCGTCGTCGTCGATCACCAGGACCCGGGGCGGCCCCGAGGAGATCCCGTCCTCACCGTCCCCGATGCCCTGCCCGAGCACACGCTCGACCTCCACGAGTGTCGTCTTGCCCTGGCGGACCCACTCCAGGCCGACGTCGTGGAGGGTGCGCATCCCGCTCTGGGTAGCGACACGCTGCAGGGTGGCCCACCCCTTACGCTGCTCGATGGCCTGCTGGAACTTCTGACTTCCGACGAGCACCTCGTTGACCGGGAGCCGCCCACGGTAGCCCGTGAAACCGCACTCGGTGCATCCCACGGCGCGCACGACGGGTTCGACACCGTGACGATCCCGCAAACGCTCCTCGTCCGGAGTCGGCCGACCGTCGATCTCCTCGGCGCACGTCTGACACACGCGGCGAAGGAGTCGCTGCGCGATGGCGCCGCGAAGAACCTGGGCGATGGTGCCGAACTGGAGCCCCATGTCGGCCAGTCGAGCGACGGACGAGACCGCGTCGTTCGCGTGGACGGTCGTGAGAACGAGGTGACCGGTCATGGCCGCCTGAGCGGCCGTGACCGCGGTCTCCTTGTCCCGGATCTCACCCACCAGGATGACGTCGGGGTCCTGCCGGAGCATGGCCCGGAGCGCGCTGGCGAACGTCATTCCCTGTTTGGTCTGCACCTGGGTCTGCGTGACCCCGGGCAGCTCGTACTCGATCGGATCCTCGACGGTCATGATGTTCACCCGACCGTCGGCGAGTTCCCGCAGGGCTCCGTAGAGGGTCGTCGTCTTTCCGGAACCGGTGGGTCCTGTCACGACGACGATCCCATCACGATTCGTCAGGAGATCCCGCAGCCGCTCCAACTCCAGACCGGGAATGTCGAGATCGTCCAACGACAGCGAGGACGACGAGTCGAGGATCCGGATCACGCACTTCTCGGCGCCACCGGCCGGAATCGTCGAGACCCGCAGGTCGTAGCCCCTCGCCTTGACCTGGACGCGGGCCTTCCCGTCCTGAGGACGCAGCCGGTCGGCGATGTCGAGCTTGGCCAGGACCTTGATCCGGGAGATGATCCGGTTCAGGGCGGCCATGGGCAGGTCCATGTGTTTCCGTAGCACACCGTCCACGCGGTAGCGTACGGCACCGAGCCGACGACCGGGTTCGATGTGGATATCGGAGGCGCCGGCGGTGATCGCGTCGCGGATGATGAGGTTCGTCAGCTTGACCACGGGGGTCGCGCTGACGTCGTCCTCCGAAATGGACTCCGGGCCCATCTCCTCGACGAGTTTCACCGCATCTTCGCCGATGTCCTCGGTGAGGCCTCCGAGGAGCGACTCGACGGCACGCTCCGGGGAGAACCGGTCGTCGAGGGCATCCTGGATGGCCCCGGGCGCGGCCACTTCGAACCGGAGCGTTCGGCCGGTGCTGAAGCCGAGTGCCCGCTCGGCCTCGACGTTCGTCGGATCACAGGTAGCGACGACGAAGCTTCGGTCGTCCTCGGCCATCGGGAAGACCCGATGCTTACGGGCCATCGTCTCCGGAATCAGGAGCGCGGCGTTCGGGTCGGCCTTGTCGAGATGGGCCACTTCGAGTCGGAAATAGTCGGCCACGAGCTTGGCCAACTCGTCGTCCGAGAGCCCGTACGCGCGAGTGACTTCGGTCCACGCCTCGGGCGCACCGCTCCCCGCGGCGATCTCCGGTCGCTTGGACTCCTCGTGGCCGGCTCGCTCGGCGATCCGGACCAGCCAGTGCACGCCGCCCCCCGTCATGCGTCTCCCGAGGGAGCTCGTTTTCCGTGCTTTTCCCGATACATCGCTGCATCCGCCTCGGCGACCATGTCTTCGAGGCGAACTTTGGGATCGTCGTCGTGGTGCGCCATACCGATGCTCACGGCGAGCTGGAACGGCTCACTGCTCGACTCGTTGAAGTCGACCACCCGCTCCCGCAGCCTCTCGACGAGGAGTTCGGCACTTTCGTCCGCCGCTTCGAGCGCGAGCACGCCGAATTCGTCCCCTCCGAGTCGGGCGATGATGTCGGAGCGCCGGAAGGTGGCACGGAGGATATCGGCCACCTTGAGAAGGGCCCGATCCCCGACGTGATGGCCCAGGGAGTCGTTGATCGTCTTGAACCGATCGAGATCGAGGTACACCATCGTGACCCCGCGCCCCCCACGACGGGCCAACTTCAGGTACTGCTCCCCGAGGTCGGCGAAGCCCCTCCGGTTGTACAGGCCCGTGAGGTCGTCGATCAGGGAGAGCGAACGAAGCGCCGAGAACAGCCTGTGGCGCTCGATGGCGTGGCGGACCGAACGGACGATCAGCGACGGCCCCACCTCGTTGAGCACCAGGTAGTCCTGGGCACCCGACTGCACCGTGGTCACGGCCTCCTCTTCGTCGGCCTCGGCCGCGATCACGAGGATCGGCACGTCCGGAGCGAAGGCGTACGCCCGATCGAAGGTGACCATTCCCTGGCTGTCGGCGAGATCCAGAGAGAGGAGAACGGCGTCGAAGCCACCTTGCGTCAGCCGGGCAAGCGCCTGGCTGAGGTCACCGACCCACTCGACATCCAGAGCACCCGGATGGGAAACGGCCAGCCCGGCCTCGAGCTCGTCGATGAAGTCCTCGTCGGACTCGACCAGAAGGACTTTGATCGGCCGATGCTGCAAGAACGCCGCTCCTTGGGTGAGGCCACTACGTACGAAGGGGGATCCCGTCCCGACTGGACGGCAGGTACAGGCCTGACTCGCAAAGGTAATGCACCGACCGGCCCGGGGACCACAGCAGCGTGTTACACGCCGGGCGCCCCGGGCCCGTAGGGGTCAGCGGGTGCCGCGGAGGAGGATCTCGGCGAAGAAATCGACGACCCGCGGATCGTCGGATTGTGCCAGCCAGAACATGGCCTTCTTCCGCGTCTCACCGTGCTCGGCGGTCTCGGCGAGCTCCATCAGAATCGGGATCGACTCGTCGTCCGGCCGCTGAGAGAGTGCGAACACCGCCGCGTCCCGAATGTCCTGTTCCTCGTCGTCGTCGTTGGCCACCTCGGCCAGCTCGCCGGTCACCGTGTCCGACGCCGCCTGGCCGAGCCAGAAGAGCGCGTCCTTTCGGATGTCTTGGTGCAGGCGTGTGTCCCGCGCCAGACGTAGGACCGAGCGCCAACTGTCGGGGACATCGGCCAACATGGCGGGCAGAATCGCCTCCTCCGCCGCATCCCGACTGGCATCCCCGTACGCCAGGTCCAGCAACCACTCGGAGGCCTCACGGGCGTCGACGGTCCCGAGATCGGTCACGTCGCTTCGCCGCCGAGCCTCGGAGTCGGTGAGGTCGACGGCGCGAACCCTCCCATCCCTGATCCGCACGTCGACCTCGGCCACGCCGGTCCGGCAACCCCGCACCTCGTCTCCTCTCCGCCAGTTCCACCGCTGGTGGCTGTCACCGATCCGCACCCCGCTGTCACAGACCTCCACGTCCGGGCGCGCATCGTATTGGAAGCGCACGACGCCGTCCTCGGTGGCTGCCACCCGCTCGGCCAGCTGCGCGCTCCCCGAGACGGGGAGCGCGAGCCCGGCCAGGAGCGCGAGGGACCGCGCCTTCATCGGCGGACGACCCCACCGCGGATGAGTTCGAGCAGGAACTCGGCCACGCGGGGGTCCGTGCTCTGCCCCAGCCAGAAGATGGCTCGTTCCTTGAGCTCGGTGTCTTCCTCGGTCCGCGCGACCTCCATGAGGAAGTCGACGCCCGCTTCACCGCTCTGCGACGCCACGAAGATGACCTGCTCCCGCATCTCGACGTGGTCGAGCGCGCTATACAGCCCCTGGAAGTCCGAACCCTGGAGGCTGCCGATCTGGCCGGCCCAGAAGAGGGCGTTCTTCCGCATCTCGACGTCCTCACCCTGGTCCCGGGCCAGGTCCATCAGCCACTCCCGGGCCTCGGCGCTCCGCGTCTGCGAGATCCCGAAGATCGCGCGCTCCTTCAACTCCTCGTCCCGCAGCCGCGGGTAGAGGTCGATCAGGTACGACGCGCCACCCGCGCCGGGGTTCTGGCTGATCCAGAAGATCGCGTTGCTGCGCAGCTCCGTGTCGATGTCGTCGCGCTCGGCGTACTCCTTGAGGATCCGCACCGCACGCTCGTCTCCGGACCGCTGGGAGATCGCGAAGATCGCTCGCTCCTGGATCTCGGGGTCGTCCGAGTCGGTCAGGATCGAGGCCAGGGCGTCCAACGCCTCGGGCGTGTTCACCTGATGCAGCCAGAAGACAGCCTGCTCACGAACCTCCTGGTCCGGGTCCGGGTTGCGGTGCGCCAGGTCGAGGAGGATGTCCACGGACTCGTCCGTCAGCTTCTGGGACACCAGGAAGACCGCGCGACGCCGTAACTCGACTGAACAGCCATCCCGGCTCTCGAGCACCTCGAGCAGGATCGGAGTGGCCTGCTCCGCATTCATGTTCATCAGGGCGCTGAGTGCTGCCAGCCGGACCTCCTGGTCCTGATCGCACGGGCCGGACGCCGCCTCCGCGATCACCGCGGCCGCATCGGCATCACCCCGGCGGGCCAACTGAGCTTCGATACGGACGCGCAGAGCGTCCGCGTCCCGACGCGTCCGGGCCTCCGGATACTCACGCTGCTGGTACGCCAACAGCTCGACCGCCTGGCGGAGCTGCCCCGCCCCGCCCTCACGGGAGCGCGAGAACGCTTCCCAGTAGTAGGATTCCGCGACGTAGGCGGAACGCGGGTGTTCTTCGCGCAGCTCCGCGAAGCGCCGCGCCGCCTCGGCGTAGCGTCGTCGGTTCAGGGATTCGCGGGCAGCCTGGTACAGCCGCGCGCCCGGATCCTCCTGGTCGATCGTCTCGGTCGGTCCCAACGGCGCGAAGGGCGTCGACAAATCCTGTGCATCCACCGGCTGCGCCAATACGGCCAGCGCCAACACCGTCACCCAACCCGTCACCTGCTTCATCGCACGCATCGTTTCGCCTCCTGGGGCTCGTTGATGCTTCGTCAGCATATTCATCACACCCCCGCCAGTGCGCTCGGCAGCGCAGCCTGCAGTCGCGGGAGCACCTCTCCTTCGTCGAGACTCCGCAGCGCGAGCTCCAGCTCGGTCCGCCCCAGCGTCTCCTCCATGGACTCGCCCTCGGCCGCGCCGACGATCTGGACCAGCACCAGCTCCAGGTCCATCAGCAATTCCGCGAGCGGCTCCGTTCCGTCGGCCTGCGTGTCGATCAGGATCCGCGTCTCGGTCAGCAACTCGCTGGCCCACTCCGCGGTCAGGGGGTCGATCCGGCCGGAGCGCGCATCGGCTCGGGCCATCGTCAGGACGGACTCGGTCCGACCCAGATGTGCCTGCGCCACCAGGGAAATCGCACTCGCACTCGGCGTCGTCTCGATCCCCTCGGCCACGATGTCCGGTGCCGTCGTCGACGGTGCCGTGAAGCGCCCGATCCCGACCCCCAGGACCAGAACGGCGGCCGCGGCCGCCGCGATGCCGATTCCGGCCCAGCGCGGAGTGGCCCTTCTGCGGGCGCGCTCCGCCGCCAGGTCGACGACCGGCGTCTCCCCGGACCCCATCTCGGCCTCGATCGCACGCCACATCTCGTCCCGAGGGGTCTCGGTCGGCGTGTGGTACTCGTTCCGGATCCGGTCGAGCATCGATTCCCATTCGTTCGACATCAGACGTACTCCTTCATGGCCGGACCCAGGTCGTCGCGCAGCTTCGCACGGGCCCTGGACAGCCTCGCCTTGGATGTTCCTTCGGCGACCCCGAGGGCCTCGGCGATCTCGCCGTGGCTGAATCCCTCCAGGTCGTGCATCAAGAAGACGGTTCGATAGATCTCGGGCAGTGCGTTCACGGCCTCTTCGATCCGTTCGCGGACCCCCGGCTCCGCCACACGACGCTGGGTCGCGACGGGAGCGGCGTCCTCCAGCGACCTCTCACGCTTACGGTGGCGATCAACCTTCCGCAGCCCATTCAGGGCAACGGAGACCGTAATCGAGTGCAGCCACGTGGAGAACGCCGCATCACCGCGGAACTGATCCAACCGCTTCCAGGCGCGGAGAAAGGCTTCCTGGGTGAAATCCATCGCCAGGGCCTCGTCGCCTGCCATGCGGTATGCGAGTCGATACATCCTATCCACGTGCCGTTCGTAGAGTGCTCGGAAGGCGCGTTGATCGCCTCCCTTCGCCTGCTCCACCCATTCGAGTTCCGTCAAAAGAAGAGCTCGTTGATCGCCGTGACTCCCTCTTCCAAAGCGTGGGACACGACGGGGTGCAGAACGGTTGCGTACTCGGAAGGCCCGATACGCGGGTGGGTCATCCCTCGGGGTCGATCGGGAGGATCAGCCGGGCGCGGGCTCCCTGTCCCTCGGTGCGATTCTCGAGGTCCAACGTACCTCCGTGCCCCTCGGCGATCTGGCGCGAGAAGACCAGGCCGATCCCGGACCCGCCCTGTTTCGTCGTGTAGAACGGGACGAAGAGGTTGCTCGTGCCGGCCAGTCCCGGCCCCTGGTCCTCGACGAGGATGTGGAGTCGGCCGCTCCGCCGGAACCAGCGGACCGTGACCTCCGTCCCCCCGGCCTCCAGCGTGGCCTCCACCGCGTTCTTCACGACGTTGATCAGAGCCTGTTCCAGCTGATCGGGGTCGGCGCGGACCCGGACGTCCTCGCCGTCCAGGATCTCTACTGGAAGGCGAACCTCCAGGTCGGCGACCCTCTCGATGAGGGGGCGCACCGAGACCTCGGTCAGGTCGGGCTTCGGCAGGCGGGCCAACTTGGCGTACGATGCCATGAAGCGACCCAGCGCCTCGGCGCGAGAGGTGATGACCGCCAGACCGCGCTCGACGTCTTCTCCCACGTCCTCTGGAAGGTCGGAGCGGGAGAGCATCGAGCCGAGGGAGCCCGAAATCGACTTGATCGGCGCGAGGGAGTTGTTGATCTCGTGGGACAGCACGCGGATGATCCGTTTCCACGCCTGTCGCTCCTCTTCGCGCAGCGCCCGGCTGAGGTCGGACATGGCGATCAGCTGAAGGGGATATCCCTCCTGTCTCACGACGCTACGGCGCAACTCCCAACGGCCCGTGCCGCCCGGGAAGGACACCTCGAGCGTTCGCGGTGCCACGCCGGTGAGGGTGTCTTCGAGCCGGAGATCCCGGGCGCTCTTTCCGATGAGGCGATCCGCCGGCTGGCCCATGAGGTGCTCGGCCGTGCGATTGACGATCCGCAGCGTTTCGTCCGGATCGAAGGCGAAGACAGCCACGTCGATCTCTTCGAGCACCTTCCGGAGGGTCTCGGTCGCTTCGACGGCGCCGAGCCGCTGCTCACGGAGGACCTCCTCCAGCTGGTTGACCTCCAGGTACGCCAGGGAGAGCGGGTCGGAGCCGTCCGTGACCCGCGCCCGGATCGAGAAGTCGCCCTCCCGGAGGGCGGCGAGCATGTTGGCTAGGGTCCCGAGCGGTCGGACGATCTGCTCCCGCAGGGCCGCTGTAACCCCGATCCACACCGTGACGAGTGCGATCGAGCCCGTCCACTGAACCCGAGGTTCGTACCCACCCAACCAGAGAAAGCCGAGCGAGACGGCGACGCCCGGCAGACCCGCGAGGATGGTCAGCGCGATCACGCGCTGGTCGTGCGACAGGCGGCGCCACCACCCGCCCACCTCGCCTACGCCCCTTCGTCCGGCGCGTCGCTCTCGTGCCGTTGGAGACGTCGGTAGAGTGCGCTGCGGCTGAGACCGAGGGCATCGGCCGCTTTGCTCACGTTGCCCTGGTAGCGCTCGAGCGCCTTCTCGATGAGGACGCGCTCGGCCTCGTCGAGGGTCATCTCGTCCATCTGCATCGAACCGTCGTCCCGTCGGCGAAGGGCCAGGTCGGAGGCGTCGATGCGGGATCCGCGCGCCATGAGCACGGACCGCTCGACCGCGTGCTGCAGTTCACGGACGTTGCCTGGCCAGGAGTGCTCGCGGAGCGCCGTCATGGCGGCGGGAGAGAAGCCCTCGAGTTCCCTGCCGTACCGGCTCGCCTGCTTCCGCAGGAAGTGCTCGGCCAGGAGGGGGATGTCCTCGGCCCGATCCCGGAGGGGAGGAAGCCGAATCTCCACCGTGTTCAGACGGTAGAGGAGGTCCTCGCGGAAGTCTCCGGTGGCCACCGCCTCGGCCAGGTTGGCGTTGGTGGCCGAGATCACCCGGACGTCGACTTTGCGCGCTTTGGACGACCCGACCCTCTGGACTTCACGGCTCTCGAGTACACGGAGCAGCTTCGCCTGCTGCTGGATCGGCACGTTGGCGATCTCGTCGAGAAAGAGGGTGCCCCCGTCGGCCAATTCGAAACAGCCGACCCGGTCGGTCTTCGCGTCGGTGAAGGCACCCTTCACGTGCCCGAAGAACTCGCTCTCGAAGACACCTTCGCTGAAGCCCCCGGCGTTGACCGCCACCAGAGACTGCTTGGCGCGGTGGGAGACCGCGTGGAGCCAGCCGGCCACCACCTCCTTCCCGGTGCCGTGTTCTCCGACCACGAGCACGTTCGCATCGGAGGGTCCGACCCGGTGGATCAACTCGATCACCGGCTGCATCGCGGCGGACTGCGCGATCAGGTCGGGGGCCCCTTCGCCGCGGAGGTGCCGGTTCTCGTTCTCCAGGAGCTGACTGCGCCGAAGTGCCCGCCCCAATTCGACTTGGGTCTTGATCGTCGTGAGGAGCCGCTCGTTGTCCCACGGCTTCTCGATGTAGTCCCGAGCGCCTCGGCGGATCGCCTCCACCGCCCCACCGACACTCCCCCACGCCGTCATGACCACGACCGGCAGCGTATCGTCCAGCTCACGCAGCCCGCTGAGGAGGTCGAGCCCCTCCTTACCGGAGGTCGTGTCCCGGGTGTAGTTCAGGTCGATGAGCGCGAGGTCGAAGTCGTCGTCCTCGACCGCGTGCAGGACCTCGGCCGGAGCCGACGCTGTGACGGCCTCGAATCCCTCGGCCTTCATGAGGATCCGGAGCGCCTCGAGGACGTCGGGCTGGTCGTCGGCGAGGAGGATGCGGGCGTTCATACCCGTGAAGCTCGGGGAACGGTGGCTACTCGTCCACGATCCAGCCGTCCTTCAGCTGGATGATCCGGTCACCGTAGCCGGCGTATTCCTCGTTGTGCGTCACCTGGACGATCGTCGTGCCTTCGCGGTTCAGCTGCTTCAGCAGGTCCATGATCATCCGGCCCTGACTCGAATGCAGCGACCCCGTCGGCTCGTCGGCCAGAATCACCGCCGGCTCGGCGATGATGGCCCGCGCCACGGCGACCAGCTGCTGCTGCCCCCCCGACAGCTGGCTCGGGTAGAGATCCTTCTTCCCGACGATCTGGAAGCGGTCGAGGGTGTCCGCCACGATCGCCTGGCGCTCCTTCCGCTTCACGTTTCGGTACGAGAGGGGGATCTCGAGGTTCTCGTACACGTTCAGGTCGTCGAGCAGGTGGTACTGCTGGAAGACGAAGCCGATGTAGCGCTTGTTCAGCTCGATCCGAGCCCGGGGCTTCATGGCGTGGACCGGCTCGCCCATCAGGTAGTACTCGCCCCGCCAGTCCCCGTCGAGCATCCCCAGGATCGAGAGGAGCGTCGACTTTCCGGCGCCCGAGGGCCCCATGATCGTGACGAACTCGCCCTTCTGGATTTCGGTATCGATCCGCCGAAGGACGAACGTCTCCCCCGCGCCGGTTTTATATGACTTTTCGACGTTGCGGAGCTTGATCATCTAGGCGATGCGTTTCGGGTGATCGTGAGGCGGAAAGGTACCACGCACGGCCGAATCTGGCCGCCCCTCCCGTACGACGAGGTGGGAGCACCGGTTTCGGTGCCCCCACCCCCGCCCGACCCCCGATCACCGGCTCGGCTGGAGACCGGTGCCGCGCTCGGGCACGTTGCTTCGAGCGGGCCCGGAGGCCCGCCATGTCCTGTCAGACGCCGCAGCCGGTCAAATGGCTGCAACGCCCGTTCGACCTGTCCGGTCGAGGCGCGTCAAACGGGATGCAGGAGTAGGCGGGCAAGGCGCCCAACGACCTCCTGCGCCCGTTTCACGCGCCTGTCAGGTGGCGACGTCGAAGCCCGCCTGCTCCAACTCCTGAGCCTTTCGCGCGTCGTCCTCGCTGACGACCTGTCCGTCGAAGAGGTGCACGGACCGGTCGGCCATGTGGGCGTACCGCGGGTCGTGGGTCACCATGCAGATCGTCGCGCCCTCGGCGTGAAGCTCGTGCATCAGATCCATCACCGCGTTGCCGTTCTTCGAGTCCAGGTTACCCGTCGGCTCGTCCGCCAGCAGGATCAACGGCTTGCCCACGATCGCGCGAGCCACCGCCACACGCTGCTGCTGTCCACCCGACAGCTGGCTCGGGTAGTGACCCATTCGGTGCGCCATGCCCACGCGCTCCAGCGCCGCCTGCACCCGCTCCTTCCGCTCCGAGCCCGGCATCCCGCGGTACGTCAACGGGAGTTCCACGTTCTCGTACACCGTCAGGTCACCGATCAGGTTGAACGCCTGGAAGATGAACCCGATCGCCTGGTTCCGGATCTTCGCTCGCTGGCTCGCCGTCAGATTCTCCACCGGCGTGTTGTCCAGCAGATACTTACCCGCCGTCGGACTGTCCAGCAGCCCCAGAATCGACAGCAGTGTCGTCTTGCCGCACCCCGACGGACCCGCAATCGACACGAACTCCCCCGTCTGGATCGACAGGTTGAT
>JAUIKL010000084.1 GCA_030430625.1 Gemmatimonadota bacterium | reverse complement strand
GATGGGCGCTCGTCCCGACGACACCCTCTTCGACGCCGTCTACGCCGGCGGCTTCGTCCTCGACAAGAGCCCGCGGATGCCGGCGTTCGGCCGACTCCTGTCCACGGATCAGATCCGCGCAGTCGTGGCGCACATCCGGACGCTGTGCGCCTGTGAGCAGCCGGCCTGGGCCGGAGGGGAACGATGAGGGCGCTCCGCGAGGGGCTTCGGGCCGAGCGGGCCGAGCGGGCCGTGCGGCGTCGCCTCACCTACCCCCGGTCATTCTCGATCCCCGCGTCCGCCCGCCTGACCGCCGCCTCTCTGGCCCTCGCCCTGACGGCGTGCGGTGACAGCGACGGGGGTGACACCACGACCACCTCGCTCGACTTCCCGGCCCCGGCTCCGATCGAGGCCCGCACCGTCTCGCGCGACGACTTCGCAGGGGCCGAGGCGTGTGCCTCCTGTCACCGGGAGGAGTACGACGCCTGGTCCGGCTCGACCCACGGACAGGCCGGAGGCGCACCGGGCTCCGACGTCGTGATCGCGGCCTTCGACGGGCGCCCGATCCGTTTTGCCGACGCCACCGTCGTGCCTCGTGTGCGCGCCGGAAGTTGGGAGTTCGAGGTGACGCAGGACGGCTTCGAGCCGGCCACCTATACGGTGTCGGGTGTCATCGGCGGTGGGCACATGCTCGGCGGCGGCACCCAGGGTTTCGTCACCTCGATGGTCGACGGGACCGAGCGGTTCCTCCCGTGGGACTGGTCGGCCGAGTCCGACCTCTGGTTCTGCAACACCGGCTCGCGGGCCAACCAGGGGTGGGAGCCGATCACCGCCGAGATGCGACTCGCGGACTGCGGGGACTGGCCACCCGTGCGCCCGATCGGCACGGTCGATCGACTCGCCAACTGCCAGGCCTGCCACGGCAGTCAGATCGAAACGTACCTCGAGCCGGGCGAGGGCTTCCGCACCGAGTACACGACCCTGCAGGTCAACTGCGAGTCGTGCCACGGGCCGGCCGCCGAGCATGTCGAGCTGGCCTCGGCCGGAGCGCCGAACGGGGAGCTGGGGATCGAGAGCCTCGCCTTCCTCGGCAAGGACGAGGCGCTCGACACGTGCTTCCAGTGCCACGCCCTGAAAGACGTCTTGAAGGAGGGATACCTCCCCGGTGAGTCGCTGGAGAGCTACTACGCGCTCAAGTACCCGGTGCTCGGAGACGCCCCCTACCTGGCCGACGGGCGGGTGCGCTCCTTCGCGTACCAGGCCAACCATCTGGCCAGCGCGTGTTACCTGCAGGGCCCGATGGACTGTGCGAGCTGCCACGAGCCCCACGGCCAGGGCTACTGGGACATCGACCGACAGCCCCTCGACGACCCGTTGGACGACCGGCAGTGCACCTCGTGCCACGCCAGCAAGGCGGCGGAGCCGGAGGTCCACACCTTCCACCCCCCGGACTCCGACGGTGCACGCTGCGTCTCGTGTCACATGCCGTACCTCCAGCACCCCGATGTCGGAGACGGCGTGGCCTTCGCACGCTCGGACCACACGATCTCGATCCCGAGGCCGGTCTTCGACAGCGATGTCGGTCTGGAGGGCGCATGCGCGCAGTGCCACACCGACATGTCACCGCTCGAACTGGAGGGCCAGGCCCGGGCCTGGTGGGGAGAGATCAAACCGCACCGGCCCCTCGTCGCGGGGATCGCGGGCGAGTTCCGGGCGCGCAATCTGGGCGATGCCGGCGCACTCCTCCTGCACCCCAACGAGAACGACCCCTTCATCCAGTTCCAGGCGCTCAGCCGACTGCTGACGGCGTACATGCAGCCCGACATGCTGGCTCTCCCGCCGGACGTCGAGCAGCGGCTCCTGGCGCTTACCGAGAGCGAGGACCTCGACGTCCGCTCGTTGGCCCTGGCCACCCTGCACTGGTCGCGCGGGGAGGATCCGAACGTCCGGGCCCGGCTCGTCGAGGCGCTGACCGACGCCCCCGCCGACGAACCGTTGCGGAGCCGATGGACGCTCGTCCTCGGCTTCCTGGGGGATCAGGCCCGGGACGAGGGCGACTTCGCCACCAGTGCGGCGGCGTATGCCAAGGCACTCGAGCTTCGCCCAGGCGACCCCAAGGTCCTCCACGCACTCGGGCAGATGCACAACCGAGCCGGCGCCTTCCCCCTCGCCATCGAGGCCATCCGAAACAGCCTGGAAGGTGAACCGAACCAGCCGCTCGCCTGGGTCAACCTCGGGATCGCTCATGAGGGCAACGGCCAGACGAGCCAGGCGCGGGAGGCGTACGCCGAGGCACTCCGACTCAACCCCCACGAGTCCCTGGCCCACTTCAACCTCGGCAACAGCTACGCACAGGCCGAGCAGTACGCCGAGGCCGCCGACGCCTACGCCGCAGCCGTGGCGGCGGACCCCGGCTTCGGCATCGGCTTCTTCGAACTGGCGCGCACCAACATCCGCCTCGAACGCTTCGAGGACGCCCTGGCGCCCGCCCGCAGAGCTGCGGAGTTCCTACCCGACCACATGCCGTCGAGGCAGATGCTCGCGGACCTGGAGCGGGCGCTGGGAGGCTGAGCGGCGGTCCGTCAGCCGTCGCGGCGCACCTGGAAGGTCACCGGTACCGACACCCGCACGGGCACCGCCCGGTCCCGATTCATGGCGGGACTGAACCGCATGCCCGGAGCCAGGGAGAGCGCCGCTTCGTCGAGCCTTGCGTAGCCCGACGACTCCCCGATGCTGGCGCCTAGCACGGCGCCCTGCTCGTCGATCTCGATGAGGAGCTGCACGACACCACCGATACCGGAGTTTCGGAGCGACGACGGGTACACGCGCTCCAACTCCCGGAGGAAGGAGCGCTCGTCGAGGAGTCGGGGCGCAATCGTGTACGCCACGAACGGGTCAGCGCTCACGGACCTCTCGGAGGCCGGGGGTGGAGGCGGCGGAAGGTCCGGCACCGACTCGAAGGGCACGTCCGCGATCGTGGCCGTCGGATCGACGTCGGCGGTCGCGACGGGGAGAGCCGGACGGGCGAGGGCTTCCGGCGCCCGCGGGATCGCGACGTCCGGAGTCGGAATGACTTCGACGGTGCTCGTGTCGTCCCGCCCCCAGTCGCCCACGGTCCACGTGGGTGAAAGCTGGAAGAGGAGAAGGTGGCCGATCGCGGCGGCGATCAGGCCTCCGGCATAGATGCTGGAGAGGCGTTCACGAAGCCGATCATTGGCAGTATCCACGTTGACTCCCGCGTCGTAGGAAACAGGCCGGCCACCTGTTCACGCCTACGCCGCGGCCCCGTGATCCGTTACGGCCCGCCCCCCGCGCCGCGCACGAAGTCGACGATCATCCGGACCACGGGCTCGGTCGTCCCGGGGGACAGGATGTCCCCTGCCAGCACGTGTTTCGACTGATCCGTGACCCCTTCGACGACGACGACCTCCGGCTCCGCGCTCGTCATCTCCCCGACGACACGAAGGGTCTCGTCGGGGTCGACCACCGCGTCATCCGGAGAGTAGAGGACGAGGGTCGGCACGGTGATCGTGCTCACGTCCGCCAGGCGCACGTGTTCGACGAGTGTCATCATCGGGACGACGGACTCGGTCGGGTAACACGTCGTCCAGTGCCGCTCCTGCTCCTCGTTCATCGGCTCCCAGCAGTACTCGTCACCGACCGCCAGGCGGCCGATCTGTTCGCCCCACGGGTACAACGGAAGCCGGGCCAGCCGGTTCTGCGGGTGGTAGTTCGGGGAGACGAGAACCATGGCCTCGACCCGGTCTCGCGCTTCGTCCTGCATGACGAGCCAGGTGGCCAACGTCCCGCCGGTCGAGGTGCCGATGACGACGACCCGGTTCCCGATGGCCTCGCCGACGGCCAGAGCCGCGACGGTGTCGTCCAGCCACCCACCGACCGTCGCGGTGCCCATACCGGCTCCACCGAGGGCGTGCCCCTCGAGCCGGGCCAGGAAGACGTTGGCGCCGAGCGCCTCGCCGATCATCTGCGGGACGGGCGCCATCTCGTGCTTGTCGGCGGAGAAGCCGTGCAGGTAGACGACCGCGTACTCGGTCCGCACACCGGGTGCCACGCGCCAGAGCACCTCGGCGTACTCGGACGGATCGAGTCCGGTCACACTCGACTCCCGCATCTCGATCCAGCGGTCCACATCCGCCGGAACGGTCGGTTCGACCCACCGCCCGACGAAGATCGGCTTGGGTCCGAGGGTGATCCCGACGATGGCCGCGGTGACCGCGAAGAAGGCCAGAATCGACCGCTTGGGCCGACGCGACGGCACTCGGACTCTCGGCTTCCCGAACATGAGCAACGCTACCGCGAACTGGCGGGTGACAACAGCGCTCACCACGTTGGGCCGCGTCCCCCCTCCGTCAGGATCGCTTCCCATGCAACGACGACACATTCCCGTTCCCGTGATCGCGATCGTGTCCGCCCTTGTGTGGTGTCCGCCCCTGGAGGCGCAACACGGGACGTCCGAGGGAGAGTGGGCCGTCTACGGCGGTGATGCCGGGCACACCCGCTACGCCCCCCTCGCTCAGATCGACGCTTCGAACGCGGCGGACCTCGAGATCGCCTGGCGCTGGTCGGGCCAGAACTACGGGCCCAACCCCCTGATCCGCTCCGCTACCACGCCCCTCGTCGTCAACGGCGTGATGTACGCCACGGCCGGTATGAGGCGCGGGGTCGTGGCCATCGACCCGGGCAACGGCGAGACGCTGTGGACGTGGCGGATGGACGAGGGCGAACGGCTCGCGGGTGCACCGAGGGCGAACCCCGGGCGGGGCGTGAGCTACTGGTCGGACGGCGCGGGGGACGACCGGATCATCGTCGTGACCCCCGGCTACCACATGGTGGCGCTGGACGCGGAGAACGGCCGCCCGGTCGAAGGGTTCGGGACCAGCGGCACGGTCGACCTGATGGACGAGCAGCGGAAACGGGTCGACGTCCCCCTGGAGGGGACGATCGGAGCGAGTTCCCCGGCCACGGTCGTCGGGGACGTGATCGTCGTCGGCTCGGCGCACCACGTGGGGCTGCGCCCACCCTCCCGCGTCAATACACCGGGAGACATCCGTGGCTTCGACGCCCGGACCGGCGCCCTTCTCTGGACGTTCAAGGCGATTCCCGAGGCGGGTGAGGAAGGGGTCGAGACGTGGCAGAACGAGTCGTGGGCGTACACCGGGAACGCGGGCGCGTGGGCGCCGATCTCCTACGACGCCGAAACCGGATACGTGTACGTCCCGACCGAGGCGGCCACGGGCGACTACTACGGCGGGCACCGCCCGGGGGACAACCTCTTCTCCACCTCCCTCGTGTGCATCGACTCGCGCACGGGAGAGAAGGTCTGGCACTTCCAGATCATCCACCACGACATCTGGGACTGGGACAACCCGACCTTCCCGATCCTGGCCGACCTCACGATCGACGGGCGGGAGCGGAAGATCGTCGCGCAGCTGACGAAGCAGGGCTTCACGTACGTCTTCGACCGGATCACGGGTGAGCCGATCTGGCCGATCGAGGAGACGCCCGTTCCGCAGACCGACGTCCCGGGGGAGTGGACCTCCCCGACCCAGCCGATCCCGTCGAAGCCCGTGCCTTTCGAGCGACAGGGCTTCAGCGAGGACGACCTGATCGACTTCACCCCCGAGATCAAAGCCAGGGCGCTCGAAGCAGTGGCGGGCTACCGGATGGGCCCCGTCTTCACACCGCCGTCGTTGGCCGACGCTCCGGACGGTACGAACGGCACGTTGTCCCTTCCGAGCACGATCGGCGGAGCGAATTGGGAGGGAGGCGCCCTCGACCCGGAAACGGGCCTCCTGTACGTCGGTTCGCAGACGAACGCCTCGGTCCTCCAACTCGTGCCCGGTGGGGACGAGTCGGACATGGACTACGTCTTCGGCTTCGCCCGTCCGTCGATCGCGCGCGGTGTGCCGATCGTGAAGCCGCCGTGGGGACGGATCACCGCGCTCGACCTCACCACCGGCGAGTTGGCGTGGATGGTCCCGAACGGAGACACGCCCGACGGGGTCGCGGAGAGCCTCGGGATCGACCCGGACCTGGTACCCCGCACGGGTAAGGTGTCCCGGGCCGGTGTCCTGGTCACGAGCACCCTGCTCTTTGCGGGCGAGGGCGCCTCGGGGGCCCCGATCCTCCGGGCGATCGACAAGGCCACCGGGGAGACGGTGGCGGAGATCGAGCTCCCGAACGCCCAGGTGGGGCTGCCGATGACCTACATGCACGACGGGATCCAGTACCTCGTCGTCTCCGTAGGCGGCGGCGGACAACCTGCGGAGTTGATCGCGCTCTCCGTGGGTGGACAGAGGAGTCGCTGACCAGCCGGGTACGCACACGGTGAATCGAGGGCATCCACCCACGTTACGAAACGTCTGGTCAGATCGGCAGACAGCCGCGACCTTGGATGCGCGGCCCCCCCGGCCCATGCAGCAGTAGGAGTACAAGTGGTCGGCACCGAGCACGCCCGTAATCATCCGGCGCTGACGGACTCGCAGACTGGATTGGCCAACGGCCTCCACTTCGATCTCGTCTACAACTACCTGTTCAATGCCGGGAGCAGGGGACTCCCTTTCACCGTGCTCCTGCTCTCCGCGGGCGCTGGTGACGGCTCGGACGCCGAGACCTTCCGAAAGATCGGTGAAGGCATCGCCGAAGCCACGCGGACCTCGGACCTCGTTTCCCACCTCAGCTCGGGTCGGTACGCCGTCCTCCTCCTCGGAAGCAATCTCCAGGGAAGCCGTGTGGCCGCCGACCGGATCGAGTCCACGTTGACGCCGATCTCGCCGGGTCCGATCTCGTTCGGCATGGCCGCGTACCAGACGAGCTACGCCGAGGCGCAGGACCTCCTCAAGGACGCGGACGCGGCTCTGATGGCCGCCGAAGCTGCCGGCGGCGGCATCGAGTTCGGCTAGGGTCGAACCCTACAGGGGGAGCCCGATGAGCGCCCCGGAGACGACCCCCACCACACCGAGCGTCCACCCCACGACCACGTCGCCCGGGTAGTGCACCCCGAGGTAGCAGCGGCTGATGCCGATCCCGGCTCCGATCAGGACGATCAGAACCCCGAGGGGCCCGCCGATGGCGGCACTGAGCGGCAGCGTAAGCGCGAGCCCGGCCGCGGAGTGGCCCGAAGGGAAGGAGAAGCGATCCTCGGGCTCGACGAGGAAGCCGAGCCCGACCGGCATCCGGGGACGCTCCCGACAGATGCTTCGCTTCAAGAGCTGAACCACGAGGTGGGACGAAATGACAGCCCACAGGGAGAGCGCGCCGGCGTTGCCGAGAACCGGGGGAGCCCAGTAGGCCAACGAGATCGCGATCGGGAGGACCGAGTACCAGCCGCCCATGTGGGTGAGGACCCGCATGAGCGTATCGAGGTGCGGCCTGCGCCTCACCAGGAGCGCCATCAGGATGCGTCGGTCGTAGTGGTTCAGCGCCAGGATCAGGTTACTCATGACACACCTCCCGCTTCCGCGGTGGCAACCCATCGTGTGAGGTCGGCGAGCGGACGTCCGTCGCGCGCGCAACTCAACGCTTCGCGGTACCCGTCCAGTAGTCCATCCAGGATCACGTCCCACCTCCTCGAGAGTGCCTCGGCCCGAGCACCGTCGGCGAGCCGCTGACGACGCGGCTCGTCCTCGAGTAACTCCACACAGGCACGGGCGAACGCCTCGACGTCGCCCACGGGAACCCGTACACCGGTCCGACCCGGATGGACCGTCTCTCGGACGCCACCCTTGTCGACGACGATGGCCGGGAGCCCACTCGAGAGTGCTTCGAGGACGACATTCCCGAAAGTCTCCGTGTCGGAGGCGAAGACGAAGACGTCTCCGGCGGCGTACGCTTCGGCGAGGGGAATCCCGGTCAGATAGCCGGTGAAATGCACCCCCTCGGGCGCTCTCGCGCGGAGGCCCTCACCCGCCGGTCCGTCCCCGACGAACACGAGTGCGGTGCCGGGGTCGATCGACTCCCGCATCCGCACGAACCCGTCCAACAGGAAGTCGACCCGCTTCTCGGCGGCTAAGCGGCCCACGTAGATCAGGATTCGATCGGCGCCGGGGGCGATCTGCTCCCGGACCGAGTCGCTGCGACGAGCCGGACTGTACAACTCGGTCTCCACGCCCCGACTCCACACGCGCACACGCTCGTGGAAGCGACGGGCCCGGAGCATGTCCCGCGTGTCCGAACTGGGGCAGAAGGTCAGCAGCGCTCGGCCGTGGAACCATCGCAGATACCTCCAGAGCAGCGGCTCCACGAGACCCAGCCGGTAATCGTGGAGGTACGCCGGGAAGTTCGTGTGGAAGGAGGTGACGAGCGGCGCGCGGTTGCGCAGTGCCCACCGCCGACCGGACAGGCCGACCGACGACTCCGTGGCGACGTGGACGATGTCCGGAGCGAAGTCCGCCAGCGTTCTCCGACCACGTCGACCGATCCCGGCGGCCAGCTGGAGTTCGGGGTACATCGGCACCGGGATCCCCGGCATCTGGCAGTGCACGACCGTGTGTTCGGCCGGCTCCGGGGAGACACGTGTGGTGACGAGTGCCACCTCATGGCCCCGCCCCGCGGCATGTTCGACCAGGCGGGCCAACGTCCGCGCGACGCCGTTCACATCGTCGGCATAGGTGTCCGTGATCAGGGCGATCTTCACGATGCCATCTCCACCGCAGCGGGTTCGAGTCCGGCCGGCGCCGCGCCCATGGAAACGAGCTGCCCCACGGCCTGGGTCGTGCCCTGGTGGTCGTTCGACTCGGCGCAGAGCATCCCGGTGTCGAGATTCCGATCCTCCAGATGGTCCACGCCGTAGCGGACCAGCCGTCGGAATCGGTCGGCGAATACGGGAATCGCGGCCTCGACCTGATTCCGCAGCCACCCGCTCGGCTCGATCGGATTGAGGTAGGCCAGAGAGACGCCCCGGAAGCGGGGCGACCGGTACGCGGCCCGCAGGACCCGACGGACCCTCGGGAGAGCGACCGACCCCCCTTCGCCACCCATCAAGGCCCCGACGATCCACAGCGTCGCAAGAGCGTGGGCCGCCCCCCGTCCCGCGAGTCGGTGGGATCGAAGGAACCACTCCTCCGGGAGGTCGACGCCGTACGTGTCGGCGTACGCCTTCTTCAGCCACTCGATCGAGGCCCCGTCGAAGACGGGCTTCAAGCGGCGACCCCGCGCGTCGGGGTGATGCTTGGCGTACCAGCAGTCCAGGCCCAACTCGACGCGGACGTGCGTCGGAAGGTCGGTCGCGCCGTCGACGAAGTGGTCGAACGAGCCGTGATGGACCGCTCCGACCGCCCGACCGATCAGGGGATGGATCGTGACGTCCCCGAGCACGTGGGTCACCCACCCCCATGCGAACGCGTGCTCTTCCGGCGTCTCGGCCGAATGGACGAGCGCACGGGTCAGCCCCGCCGGATGCACGAAGTGCGACAGTTCCGACAGGAATCGGTCCCCGCCCGGGAAGTAACCCAGGTCGGGGCCGAGCGCGCCGTGCCGGAACGCGTTCACGAGCGCCGGGTCCCGGGTGTCGAAGGGAGCCGACTCACGTTCACGCTCCCAGACATCGAGAGCGCGCCGGGCCAGAACGAAGTGGAGCGTGACACCGGGCATCTCAGCCTCCCCACGCGTCGATCGCACGTTTGATCACGTGGGGAACGTTTGGTTCCCATCTACACGTCCGTGCGAAGGCTTCGTCACGAACGTGTACCGCGCAGGCCGCGAAACGCCGGTGGTGCCCGTCGGTCGACATCGGTGTAACGACGCGGAGACGGACGGGTAAAACCGGCGCCGCGCCCGGGTGCCCCAACTACACGACCGGCTCCATGGCGCTACGGTTCAGTCGCCATCTCCGAAGGGAGTACGCTGTGACCGTCCGTGATCTACCCGACCCTCTCGAAGCTCTCGTCGAGCGTACTCGGGGCTTTCAGCCCTGGCGGAAGGCCTTCCACGCCGCCAATGGACTCCTCGTGGCTGCGGCGCTCGTCCGACTCCAGCTCCCCCGATCGACCGCGGCGAGCATCCTCGGGGCCATCGCCGTGACACTCCTGGTCTCGGACCTCGTCCGACTCCGTCACCCGCGCTCCAACGAGCTCTTCTTCCGGACGTTCAACCGCCTCGCTTCACCGCGAGAGGCGGAAGGACTGGCCTCCTCGACATGGTACGCGCTCGGGCTCGCGATCACGGTCCTGCTCGCGCCGATCCCCGTGGCGGTGACCGGGATCCTCGTCCTGGGTCTGGCCGACCCCGCAGCCAGCCTGGTCGGCCAGCAGTGGGGGCGGCGGCCGTTCATGGGTGGGACCCTCGAAGGCACCCTGACCTTTCTGGCCGTGGCCGCGGTGATCGTCGGCTGGCGTCACGGGTGGCTCGTGGCACTCCCCGTGGGCGTCCTCACCGCTCTGGCTGAGCGCCGATCGTGGCCGCTCGACGACAACCTCACGATTGCCGTGGTCTGCGCGGCGGGCGTTCTCGGGGTGCGGAGCCTGCTCGGCGCACCCTGACCCGCCGCCGTCGACTCAGCAGTCGACCAGCTCGATCGAGTCCGGCTGGTTCGGCACCACGCACAGGAACTCGAAGCCGTCCGAGCCGGCCTGATAGTTGTGCGGAACGCCGCCGGGGATGTACACGACGTCCCCGGCCTTCACGTCGTGCACCTCGTCTCCGATGTGCACCCGAGCGCTGCCCTTCAGCACATACTGCTCGTGCTCGACCGTGTTCGTGTGCATGGGCATCCCGCCACCCGGACCCATGATGAACCGGCGGAGCGCGAAGTTCGGGCCCTGATCCGGACCGATGAGCACCTGCCGCTTCGTATCGGTACCTGCCTTCACCTCTTCGGCGGGCAGGCTATCCACGTGACGCACCG
>JAUIKL010000083.1 GCA_030430625.1 Gemmatimonadota bacterium | reverse complement strand
GCCTGCGCGACGTCGGCGGCGAAGCCGGCGGGATCACACGGGAAGGAGGCGAAGCTGCGGCCCACCGCCGGGTGGTCGAAGTCGATCGTGGCCGCGATCGTGAGACCACCGGCGGGCGCCGCCATGTACATGGACCCGGAGCCCGCGTCGTGGTGCACCGGTCCGTCCAAGGTCAGCACCGCGGCAGGTGCGTCCTGCTCGACCGGGTCGGCGCCCTCGATGGCAGCACGGTACGGCTCGAACGAGCCGTCAAGGATCGGACACTCGGGGCCATGCAACTCGATCCGCACATTGTCGATCCCGGTCCCCGCGAGCGCCGCGAGCACGTGCTCGACCGTTCGGACGACGACCTCCCCATCCCCGAGGGTCGTGCCCAACTCCGTACCGACGACGTGGTCGAGGTCGGCGGGGACGGAGGGAGCGCCGTCCACATCGGTACGCACGAAGACGACCCCGTGCCCCGGGTCGGCCGGTCGGAGGGTCAGACGGGCGGTCTCACCCGAGTGGACGCCCACCCCTTCGAGGGTGGCGTCGCGTGTGATCGTGCGTTGGTTGGGAGCCGTCATCTGCCGGTGTGTTGAGCCTCGGAGGACGGTGAAAGGTAAGCCTCTACTCCCCGGGCCGAGAGGCGGAGGCATCCTCGAGGTCGGAGACGCGCCGGGTCAGCGTCGGCAGCCGTCGAACCATGGCCTGCTGACGCAACTCGTCCCGGTGTGGACGCCCCGGAAAGCCCGAGACCGTCTCTCCTGCTCCGACGTTTCGGGTCACGCCGGTCTGAACGACCACCCGAGCTCCGTCGCCGATCTCGACCTGGTTGATTGCGCCCGACTGCCCCCCCATCCAGACGCCGCGTCCGAGCCTCGTCGATCCGGCGATGCCCACCTGAGCGGCGAGGAGGGACCCCTCACCGATCGAGACGTTGTGGGCGACGTGCACCAGGTTGTCCAGCTTCACGCCGTTGCCGATGCGGGTATGCCCGATCGAACCGCGGTCGATCGTGGTATTGGCTCCGATCTCGACGTCGTCCCCGATCACACACCGGCCGGTGTGCGGGATCTTGGCCTGGGCCCCGTCGACTTCGACGTAGCCGAATCCGTCCGATCCTACCCGTGCTCCCGCGTGGATCGTCACGGCACGGCCTACCTCGGTCCCCTCGTACAGGACGACGTGAGGGTGGAGGCGGCACCCGTCTCCGACGACCGCCCCCCGCCCGAGCACGCAGTGGGCCCCGATCACAGTCCCGGCCCCGACGTCGACATCGTCGTCCAGAACCGCGTAGGGTCCGACGCTCACGCCCTCGGCGAGCCGGACGCCGCGACCGAGGACCGCCGTGCGGTGCACGGATGCGGGCTCGGAAGCTCTCGGGGCGAGCTGCTCCCCGACGACCTGCAGTGCCCGGTAGGGGTCGCCGACGACCACCGCCGGAAGGGACGCGGGTACTACGTGTCGGAGGTCCGCCGACACCAGGAGGGCCGACGCCCCGGTCTCTCTCGCGGCAGCCGCGTACCTTCGGTGTGCAAGGAAGGCGAGTTCGCCCTCTGAGGCCTCCTCGATCGAGGAGACGGCGGAGATCACCGTCTCACCGTCACCGACGACCGCGCCGTCCGCGAGAGCAGCGACCTCGTGCAGTGTGAGTCGGGTCTGGGTGCGGTTGCGTCGGTCAACGCTCATGGCGTCCTCCCCGTTCCGGGGGGCCTATGCACGAAGCCCGCGGCGAGCGGATGCTCACCACGGGCTTCGGTACGTATTCGAATCGGGGGACCGTCAGCTGCCGCCGGTCGCTCCGGCCTCCGTCTGCAGACGGGTGATCACATCCTGCGTCAGGTCGAGCGCGGGGTCGGCCGAGACGATCGCGCCGGACGCGGCGTCGAGGATGAGGGCGTACGCGCCTTCTTCCCGTAGCGCCTCGATGGCGGCCGTGATGTTGTCCATGACGGGCTGGATCAACTCCGCCCGACGCTGGTTGGCCAACTCCTGTAGCTGGTTGGTACGCTGCTGATACTCACCGAACTTCGCCTGGAGCTGCTGCTCGCGAGCCGAGCGCGCCTCGGGGGACAGCGTCAACTGCTGCTGCTGGAGCGCCGCCTCCATGTTCTGGAGTTCCGTCTCGAGCTGCGTGATCTCGTTCTGGTAACCCGCCATCTCCTGGTCGAACGCCTGCTGCGCCGCCTCGGCGCCGGGAGCGTTCAGGAGGATCTCCTGGGAGTTGATGTAGGCAATCTTGAGCGTCTGCCCCTCGACGGCTCCCGCCGTGAGCAGGAAGGCCAACGCGGCGAGCGCGAAGGAGGTGCGTCGCATGATCCGACTCCGTTGAGTTCTTGGTCACCGCCACGTCCTATTCAGGAGAGGGCGGCAGGTTCCCGTGTTCCACCGGACCCACGAAGCGGCCCGGCACGTGTAGCCCTGGAAATTCGCCACGATGCCGCCGGAAGTACAGCGCGATCTCGCGAAACGACGGCGCCGTGGCGGACCGGGCTCACGACACCCGGGGGCGCGAGTCTCCGATCAGAGACCCGGTCCCATCCGGAAGTGCAACTGCCAACCCGGTACCGGGCGGTCGAATCCGTACGCGTAGTCGAGGCCGATCGGCCCGAACGGCGTGACGATCTGCATACCCAGTCCCGCGCCCCGGAACATGCTCGAGGGGTCGAACTGGCTCGGCTCCGACCACACCCGCCCCGCGTCGAAGAAGACGTGGATTCCGACCTGTCCCCCGAGTCGGGCGGCGTACTCGGCCGACATCGAGAAGAAGGCGTCACCGAGGCGGTTGATGTCCGAGATGTCGTTGGAGTTCTGCGGGAAGAAGCCCAGCGGCGTCACGGACGTCTCGTCGTAGCCACGGAGGTTCTCACCGAACTGCACACCACCCATCCAGAACCGGTCGAACGGGAACGCCCCGGCGTCCCCGAAGATGGCGCCACCTCGGAGCTTGAGGCCCAGTGCGAACTGGACTCCACCGCCCGTCTGCGCATCGCCGCCGAGCTGTCCGACCGGAACCCACCAACCACCGTCACCCAGCACCCGGGTGAAGTTTCCGTCCCCGCCGAGGAAGGCACCGTTCTGCTCGACCGTCAGATTCTGGCGCGATCCGACCGTCGGGAAGATCGGGTGGTTGAAGGTCGATCGCGTAACCCCCAGGGAGAGCTGACTCTGAACGCCTGGGGGGCGCCCGAACAACGAGGTGTCGTCGACGTCGTTGAACAGCTCGTACGTCGTCCTGGAGATGCCGTACCCGACGAAGACCCGGGTGAAGCGGGCACCGCGCCAGGGGAAGCCGACCCGGAGGTTCGTACCGATCCGCCGGCGGCGCCCGGACGAGAACTGGAAGAACCGGTCCCGCGAGTTGAAGAGCGAGATCGTTCCCGACGTCCGGCTCTGGAAGAGCGCGGGGTCGGTGTAGGACAGCTCGAACGAGTTGATGTAGCGCCCGAAGTCCCAGCGAAGTGATCCCGACTTGGCCTGGCCGAAGAGGTTCGGCTGATCGTAGCCGACGAAGCCGGACAGGCCGACACCGCCGCCGACCGACGTACCGAAGTTGACAGACCCCGTCTGCTTCTCGAGCACCCGGAACGTGATGTCCACGTCTCCGTTGTCGAGCGGCTGGATGTCCGGGAACGGAAGGGGCGATTCGAAGAAGCCCAGTGCGGAGATGTTCTGGTACGTCTGGAGAACACGCTCCTGACTGTAGACGTCTCCCGGGAAGACCAGCAGCTGCTGACGGATCACCCGCTCGTAGGTGTACTCGTTGCCGACGATGTTGACCCGGTTGATGATGGCAGGGGAACCCTCCGTGATCAGCCACTGAGCGTCGACCGTGGGCGGCTCACCCTCGACGGACGGGTTGAGATCGACGACAGGGTCGACCCGCACGTACAGGTACCCCTCGTTCCGATACTGCTCCATCACCTGCTGGATGGCTGTGCTGAACGCCTCGGCGTCGAAGATCTCCCCTTCCTCGTTCTGGGGATCACCCCCGCCGAGCCCGAGAGCTCCGAGGAACCCACCGCCCCGCCCGGACGTGAAGAGCCGCTCCAGCTGCTCGTCCTCGTAGACGTTGTTCCCCTCGACGGAGAACGACCCGAGCCGGTACTGCGGCCCCTCGTCGACCGTGACCTCGACCCGGGCTTTACCGGTCGAGGGGTCGATGATGAGCGTATCCCGCACCACCTGGAAGTCCAGGTAGCCCCGGGAGCGGTACAGCCGCGGCACCGACTCCTCGAGGTCGATCGAGAAGTCCGATTGATCGAACGATCCGGAACGGAACCACCAGAAGCCTTCCGACCGGGTCGACATCGCTCCCGCGATGTCGTCGTCGGACACCTCTTCGTTCCCGAAGAACTCGACCTGGGCCACGGTCACCCGCTGGCCTTCCGAGACCGTGAGGATGACCTCGACCTCGTTGTCGGGAAGCTCGACCAACTGTTCGGAGATCTCCGCGAACGGAATCCCTTCGCCCGCCAGTTCCGACCGGATGAACGCCTTGGCGTCCATCAGACTCTGTGGGTCGAGCGGCAGGCCGGCGTTCAGCCCGGTCGTATCCCGGACGGCCCGGGTGGACACGTTCTGCAGCCCTTCGATGGCCACCCGGCGGACGAGGGGGGCCTCGTCGACCTCGATCGTGACGATGTAGGGCGCGATGCCCGCACCGTTCGGTTCCCGGGCGCGGATCGTCACGTTGTCGAACTGCCCGGTGTTCAGCAGCTCCTTCGTGCCTCGCTGGACGGCCCGGTAGGTGACCTCCTGCCCCGGCTGGATCGCGAAGAGCGAGATGATGTACTGGCTCTCGAATCGCTGGTTGCCCGTGACCTCCAACGAATCGACCCGGACGACGCCGGTGGCCGCATCCTGTTGAGCGTGGAGGTCGACGACACCCGTAGTCGGGAGCCATCCCATGACGCCGAAGAAGGCCGCCGCAAGCGCGGTGGCCTTCCTCGAGGTCGAAGCCGTATGTCTTTGTGTACGCGTCACGTCTTGGTCGTCGATTCCGCTCGCAAGATCAGACCGGCACCGTCCGGATCGACGTCGACTTCGATCTCGTCGCCGCCGCTGAACTCGGCCTGAAGGATTTTCTCGGAGAGCGGGTCTTCCAGGTGTCTCTGGATCGCCCGCTTGAGCGGCCGTGCCCCGAACTTTTCGTCGTACCCCTCGTCGACGAGGAAGTCGATGGCCGCATCGGTGAAGCGGAGGGTGATCTCCTCCTCCCGGAGACGCTTGTGGACGTCTTCCATGAGGATGTGAATGATCTCACCGATTTCCGTCTTCGTCAGCGGGTGGAAGACGATCGTGTCGTCGACCCGGTTGAGGAACTCGGGGTTGAAGGCCCGCTCGATTTCCTGAGCGACCTTGTCCTTCATGATGTCGTAGCTGGCCTTCGGGTCCGACGTCTGGAAGCCCAGCCCGCCACCCTTGGTGATATCACGGGCCCCGAGGTTCGACGTCATGATCAGGACGGTGTTCTTGAAGTCGATCACACGCCCGTAGTTGTCGGTCAGGTGCCCCTCGTCGAGGACCTGCAGGAGGATGTTGAAGACATCCGGATGTGCCTTTTCGATCTCGTCGAGGAGAACGACCGAGTACGGGCGACGCCGGACGGCCTTCGTCAGCGCACCCGAGTCTTCGTAGCCCACGTATCCGGGAGGCGCCCCGATCAGCCGCGATACGGAGAACTTCTCCATGTACTCGCTCATGTCGACCCGGATCAACGCGTCCGTGTCGTCGAAGAGGAACTCGGCGAGGGCGCGCGCCAACTCGGTCTTACCCACACCGGTCGGACCCGAGAAGATGAAGGACCCGATCGGGCGCCTGGGATCCTTGAGGCCCGCGCGACTCCGACGAATCGCCCGCGAAATCGCGGCGATCGCGTCGTGCTGGCCCACGATCCGCTTGTGGAGCTCATCCTCCATGTGAACGAGGCGCTCGGACTCCGTCTGCCGGATGCGCTGAACCGGGATACCGGTCCACCGTCCGACGATGAAGGCCACCTCTTCCATCGAGATCTCGGGGCGGTGCTGCTTGCGCTCCTCCTCCCACGCCTCCTGGCGTGCGCGGATGAGCTGGCTGTGCTCGCGCTCCTCGTCCCGGAGCTCGGCCGCCTTCTCGAAGTCCTGATCCCCGATCGCGGCTTCCTTTCGCTTGGCGATCTCCGCCAGCTGCTCCTTGAGCTCTTCGACGTCCGCCGGGGGCACCTGACTCGCGATGCGAGCACGTGCGCCGGCCTCGTCGATCACGTCGATGGCCTTGTCGGGCAGGAAGCGGTCGGTGATGTACCGATCGGACAGCTTGGCCGCGTGCTCGAGGGCCTCGTCGGGGATCACGACCCGGTGGTGGTCCTCGTAGTGACCGCGCAGGCCCTTGAGGATCTCCACCGTCTCGTCGACCGCCGGCGGATCGACGATCACCGGCTGGAAGCGCCGCTCGAGGGCCCCGTCCTTCTCGATGTACTTCCGGTACTCGTTGAGGGTCGAGGCGCCGATGCACTGCAGTTCACCACGCGCGAGAGCCGGCTTGAGCATGTTGGACGCGTCGATGGCGCCCTCGGCCGCCCCGGCACCGACGAGCGTGTGCAGCTCGTCGATGAAGAGGATGACCGTCTTGCTCTGCTGGATCTCGTTCATGACTGCTTTGAGGCGTTCCTCGAACTGGCCGCGATACTTGGTTCCCGCGATGACGGCCGCCATGTCGAGCGCGAGGACCCGATGGTCCTTGAGCGCCTCCGTGATCTCACCGGCCGCGATGATCTGTGCGAGGCCCTCGACGATCGCCGTCTTTCCGACACCCGGCTCTCCGATGAGCACCGGGTTGTTCTTCTTCCGACGGCAGAGGATCTCCACGACACGTTCGATCTCTTCAGCCCGTCCAATGGTTGGATCGAGCTGATCCTGCGCAGCGAGCTCGGTGAGGTCGCGGCAGAAGTGATCGAGCGCCGGCGTCTTCGACTTCTTGTCTCCCTTGCCGGACGAAGAGGCGCCCGTGACGTCACTCTCACCGCCGATGCCGACGGGTTCCGAGGGGGACATCTCGGAGCCGAGCACCTTCAGCGTTTCGCCGCGCGCCTCGTCGAGGGTGACCCCCAAAGAGTTGAGCACCTGGGCGGCGATCCCCTTCTCTTCCCGGAGCAGTCCGAGGAGGAGGTGTTCGGTCCCGACGTACGAGTGGTTGAAGTCCCGGGCCTCGGCCATCGCGAACTCGAGGACCTTCTTGGCGCGGGACGTATACGGCAGTTCACCGAGCGCGATCGTGGCCTTGCCCTTTCGGACCGACTCTTCGACACGCTCGTGAATCTGGTCGAGATCGACGGAGAGGTTTTGGAGCACCGCGGCCGCCACGCCCTCGCCCTCACGGATGAGGCCCAGGAGGATGTGCTCGGTACCCACGTAGTCGTGCTGTAGACGGATGGCCTCTTCACGGGCCATCGCCAGCACCTTCCTCACTCGATCGGTAAAGTTGTAGTTCATGACCCGTCAGGGCTGCTCGGGAGTGTCGTCGGACTCGTCGACGACGCCCTCGGTGGCAAGGACACGACGCACGTAGGAAGCTCGGTGCGCATCGCTCTCCTCGGAAGAGAGCTCTCGACCGGCCGCCTGTTCGAGGTGAGCCGGCTGCGTGAAGACCATCATCTTGTTGAGGGAATATACACTGAGTCCGGGCAACAGTTTCAGAGAAATTCCCATGCGAAGCGGGGCCAGAAGGCCGATCAACTCCTTGGCCGAAAGCAGCCGCGCGTAGCGCAGTTCTCCGTAGGCCCGGCAGATCTTGTCCTCGGTCTCGGCGCGGGCGCTTCGGAGGAGAAAGCTCCGGGCCTTCTGCTCGTCGGAGATCAGCTTGCGGGTGACACGTTCCAGGTCGTCGACCAGGTCTTCCTCGGTTCGTCCCAGCGTCGTCTGATTCGAGATCTGGAAGAAGCTCCCGACGACCTCGGACCCCTCCCCGTACAACCCCCGGAACGTCAGTCCGAGTTCGGACAGCGCCTTGAGCGCCTTGCCGATCTCCTGCGTCAGCACGAGTCCGTTGAGGTGCATGAACACCGACGCCCGGAGCCCCGAGCCGACGTTCGTCGGGCAGCTCGTGAGGAAGCCGAAGTCGTTGTGGTACGCGTACGGCAGCTCCCGGCCGAGTTCCTCGTCGAGCCGGTCCACCAGATTCCACGCCTCCCGCAGACGGAGCCCCGACACGAGCGACTGCACGCGGAGGTGGTCCTCCTCGTTGATCATCACGCTCACGGGATCCCGGTGGGAGAAGTGAACCGCGGTGCCGTTGTGCGGTCCTTCCTCCTCGGGGCCGAGGAGATCCTGGGTCACCAGGCGGCGCTCGTGGAGGATCCGCCGGGTCCGTTCCGGCAGGTCCGGGATCTCGAGCAGGGACCCTTCCCGAAGGGTCTCGCAGCGGGCGCTGGACTGTCGGAACTCGCGGAGGACGGCCTCCCGGTCGTTCACGCGGGCTCGGGGGCCGAACGCATGGCCCTGGAGGTTCCGAGCGAGACGCACCCGGGTAGACAGCACGATATCGGCGTGCTCCCCGTCGGCCTGAAGCCAACCCAGCCCGTGCTCCGGGATCGATGCGAAGTCGTTCATCCGTTCCTCAAGCGGGCTCCAGCGCCCGGATCTGGTCGCGGATCTCGGCCGCTCGTTCGAAGTCCTCGGACTGGACGGCCCGTTCGAGCTTGCGGCGAAGCCCGTCGAGGCGTCGCTCCATCTCGGACACCGTGGGGTCCGGGGGCAGATAAACTTTCCCGACGTGACGATCCGAGCCGTGAATCCGTTTCAGCAGCGAAGGGAGCGCCTCGATGAAGGTCTCGTAACAGTGCGGGCAGCCCAGCCGTCCCGTCTTCTTGAACTCCTGATAGCTCAGGCCACAGAAGGAGCACGACTCGGCGGTTGCCCGTCCGACGGGTTGGTCGGCCGCCATCTGAGCCAGGACGTCCATGGCGGGAAGATCCGAGGCCGACGGTCCGACGTCGAAGCCCTTCTCCGCCGCACACTTCTCGCAGAGGTGGTGCGTGGACATCTCGTCGTTGACGATCTGCGTCAGGTGAACCACCGCATCGGTGGCACCGCAATTCTGGCAGACCATATCTCCCAATCCCGCCTCCGGCAGAGACTCGTTCGAAACCGGGGTAGGAATACCTCCGAAGACCTCGGAGGTGCCCACACCGACCCTACGGGGCTGGCTACCCCGCGCCGCCCTCTTCGAGCCGTCCGGCTCTGAGCACCATGGCCCGGTCGGCTCGACGCGCCAGATCGGGGTTGTGGGTCACGACGACGATCGACAGGCTGTGCCGATCCCGGAGTTCGAAGAGCAGGCCGTGCAACCGATCCGACGTTTCGGTATCGAGATTGCCGGACGGCTCGTCGGCCAGGAGGACGAGGGGCTCGTTCACCAACGCGCGCGCCACGGCCACCCGCTGCTGCTCACCGCCGGACAGCTGCCGCGGCTTGTGGGTGACCCGATCCGAGAGCCCGACGTCCGCCAGAAGGGACTCCGCGGATGCCCGTGCGTCCTTGAACGACGTCCCCGCGATCAATGCCGGCATCATGACGTTCTCGAGCGCGGTGAACTCCCGAAGGAGGTGATGGAACTGGAAAACGAAGCCGATGCTCTGGTTCCTCACGTCGGCCAGCGCCTCGTCGTCCAGACCGGCCACCGGACGACCGCCGACGCGCACCTCCCCTTCGGACGGCGTGTCGAGAGCACCCAGGAGGTGCAGGAGGGTCGACTTGCCCGCTCCACTCGCGCCGGTGATGGCCACCGCTTCACCGTTCCCGAGCCGGAAGTCGACTCTGTCCAGAATCGCCAACTCCCTCCCGTCACCGCCCACGAACTTCTTCGAGACGCCGACCGCTTCGAGCGGAGCCAGGCCCCGCTCGGAAGGGGCCGCAGGGGAGACGGACAGGTCAGTCATGGCGGATCGCGTCCACGGGTTCGAGACGCGAGGCCTGACGCGCCGGGTGGATCGTCGCGAGGAAGGACACCGCGACGCTGGCCACGATGATCACGGTGATGTCGACCGGGTCCATCGCGGCGGGCAGGTGGCTCACCCCGTAGACGTCCCCGGGGATCTTGATCAGCTCGAAGCGCTCGAGCGCCCACGACAGTCCGATGCCGAGCACCGCGCCCGCGGCGGTACCGATCGCTCCGATCCAGACGCCCTGGATCACGAACACCCTGAGGATGCCCTTCTGGGTCATCCCCATCGTGCGGAGGATTCCGATCTCCCGAGTCCGGTCGGAGACCACCATCACCAGCGTGCTCACGATGTTGAACGCCGCCACGAGCACGATCAGGAAGACGATCAGCGCCAGCGCGATCTTCTCGAGCTGGAGCGCGTTGAAGAGCGCCCGGTTGCGACGGATCCACGACTCGACCGAGTACGGGTACCCGAGGATGTCACCGACCTGCTCGGCCAACTCCTCGGCCCGGTCCGGGTCGTCCGTCCGGACCCCGATCCCACTCGCATCCTCGGGGGAGAGGCCCAGGAGGTCCTGCGCGGCCTCGAGCGTCGTGTAGATGTTCGCGACGTCGTACTCGTACATACCCGTCGTGAACGTTCCGGTGATCTCGAACTGGCGAAGGGTCGGCGAGAAGCCACCGAAGACATCGGGATTCAGATTCTCCATCGACATCACGATCATCGTGTCGCCGGTGAAGAGCCCCATTCGGGTGGCGAGTTCCGTTCCCATCAGGAGGGGGAACAGTCCGCTCTCGGGCGGCTCCAGGTCGAGGGAGCCGTCGATGATCTGCCGCTCCATGTCCGTGGCGGCGATCCGGGTCGTATCGATGTCGATGCCGAAGAGGTACGCCGGCTGGGAATACTGTCCCTGTTCCCCCCGGACGAGGCTCACGTTCGAGAGCGCGAAGGGCGCCGCCCCCGTGATCCCGTCGATCGTCAGGAGCGTGTCGATCACCCGC
>JAUIKL010000082.1 GCA_030430625.1 Gemmatimonadota bacterium | reverse complement strand
TTCCCGGTTCGGTTCGCGACGCGATCCGACTCTCCCTCTCCGAGCTGAGCGAGGGAACACGCGCGGTGCTGGAAACGGCCGCGGTGGTCGGCAACCGAATCAGCTACGCGCTGCTCGAGTCGATCACGGCCCTCGGCCCTTCGACGGTCCTGAACGGTATCGAGGAGTTGGTGGCACGATCGATCCTGGACGAGCGGTCCGACCGGGGAAGGGTGCTGTACGACTTCCGGCACCCGATGGTGCAGCAGACGGTCTACGACGACTTCGGCCTTCAACGGGTGCGCATCCTCCACGGCCATGTGGCCGTGGCGATGGAGGCGTTCCACGGAGCCGAGGCCGACGCCCACGCCGACGAGCTCGCCTATCACTACGCCCGTGCCGATGAATCGACGGAACGGGCCAAGGCCCTGCGCTATCTCACGATCGCAGGCCGGGCAGCACTCGACCGAAGGGCGGACGCCGAGGCCATCAACTACCTCTCCGCCGCGCTTCAGACGGCGCGCTCGGTCCCACTCGGAACGTCGGGCCCGGGGGACGAACCCTCCGAGACCGCGCGGGAGATCGTGCCCCTCCTAGCGCGGGCCCACACCCACGTCGGCGCATTCGACGCGGCGGCCGCGCTGTGGACCGAGGCGGTCCGTTCGAGCCGTCCCGACGATCCTCGATACCCGGGCTACTGTCGTTCTCTCGGGATCACCAACGTGTGGAGGGGTCGGCACGACGAGGCGACCCGAGACTTCGATGCCGGCCTGGCGGCGGTCGAGGAAACCGAAGACCGCGGCGCGAAGATCCGCCTCCTCGTTGCCAAGGCGCATGGACTGCACGAAGTGGGGCGGGCGGACGATGCCCTCGCGGTCCTCCGTCCGGCGCTCGTCCTGGCCGAAGAAGTCGACGACGCCGGCATGCTGGCCCGCGTCCACCGTGCCCTCGCGCTCCTGCACGTTTGGGTGGGACCACCGGAGGAGGCGCTGAAGCACGGGCGCAGAGCCATCGAGTTGGGCGATGCTGTGGGCGACCTGTCCACCCGCTTCTGGGCCCGATGGGGCCTGGCGGTCTTGAAGGGGATGCGCGGTGATACCGAAGGGATGGCGGCCGCGCTCGAGGAGCTGAACGAGATCGCGGACGACGCCCACTCGCCTGTCTTGCGACTCTGGACCGCGGACATGGCGGTCGAGTTGGCCTACGCCCGGGGAGACTGGGACGCCGGCGTGGCCTTGGGAGAACACGCCATCGCCCTCGCCCGCTCGCTGCACCAACGGACCCTTCTACCTCGGCTGCTGGTCTGGACGTCGCAGTTCCACGTGGCCCGCGGGGAGCTCGACCGCGCCGAGGCCCTGGTCCAGGAAGCCGTCGAGGCGTCCGGTATCGAGCGTGAAGAGGGGCCTCTCGATGTCCATCAGGTCGTCCCCACGTACATCGGGCTCGCACACTACCTCGTTCACCTCGGCGACTACGACGAAGCGATCGACGCAGCCACACGGGGGCTCCGTATTGCCGAGGGCACGGGTTACACGCTCTGGGCCATCCACCAGCTGCTGCCGATCTACGCGGAGGCATGCCTGTGGGCTGGTCGAATCGACGAGGCCGCCACCGTCGGAGCACGTATGCGCAGTCATGCCGAACGGATCGACCATCGGATCGGCATCGCCTGGGCCGACGCCTGCGACGCGCTCGTCCAGTGGAAGCGGGGGGATGCGGGAGGCGCGGTCGACCGGATGCTGGCAGCGGCCGACGAATTGGAATCCATCCCCATGATGTGGACCGCCACCCGCCTCCGTCGTCAGGTCGCGGGTCGCATGATCGAAACAGGTCGGCGCGACGAAGGGATCGAGCAGTTGGCCCGAGTGCACGCCGCGTGTGTCTCCGTCAACGCGGGTCTCGAGTTGGAGAAGACTCGATCGATGTACCGGGACCTCGGAATGCGACCTCCGTCGATCCGGTCGAGTGACGGTCCGCTGGGGCTCACGAGGTCGGAGACGAGGGTTGCCCGACTGGTGGCGGAGGGGATGAGCAACAAGGCGATCGCCGCGGAGCTTCGGTGTGCGACACGAACGGTCAGCACCCACCTCTCCAACATGTACGGCAAACTCGACATCGGCGGCCCGGGAGCCCGCGTTCGCCTCGGGAACCTCGCTCGCGAGGCCGGCCTTCTCGAAGGAGGGGGGTCGGTCTAGGATTCACGCATGACCGATGCCGAGTGGACACCGCCCCCGGGGGCTCCGGTCTCGACCACCGAGATCGACGTGAGAACCTCTGAGCTCGATTCCTTCGGCCACGTGAACCACGCGGTCTTTCTCCACTACTTCGAGCACGCTCGCTTCCGAGCGCTGAAGGACGCCGGTTTCAGCTGGGACGTCCTCGACGAACGGGGTTGGGCCATCTTCGTGGTCCGAATCGAGGTCGACTACCTGGCCGAAGCGCGCCGGGAGGATCGACTCGTCATACGGACCTGGGCGGACTCGTTTCGTCGCACCTCGATGGTGCTGCGACAGGAGATGACACATCGGGACCGGCCGGACGTCGTCTTGGCCAGGGCCCGTGTCGTGGCGGTCTGGATCGGTCCGAACCGAAAGCCCATGCGCGTCCCCGAGGACGTCAGGCAACGACTCACCCACACACAGCCAACGACTCCTGGGGATCAGACATGACCGCTCGTGAACAGCTTCGGAATCTTCTCGTCGAGCGCTCCGTCCGACTGGGAGACTTCACACTCGCGAGCGGAGCGAAGTCGGACTACTACATCGATGCCCGCCGCACGACGATGACCGCCGAAGGACAACGACTCCTTGGGATCGTCGGCTACGAAGCGATCGTCGCGAGTGGATTGGCTCCGACGCATGTCGGCGGTCTCACGCTCGGAGCCGATCCGGTCTCGTACGCGATCGCGCACCGGAGCTCGATCGAGGGCCACCCGATCGACGGATTCACCGTCCGGAAGAAGGCCAAGGACCACGGGACCGGCCAGTTGATCGAGGGCGGAGTTCCCGAAGCGGCCGAGGCGATCATGGTGGAAGACACGATGACCACCGGGCGGAGCACCCTCCAGGCTGTCGAAGCGATGCAGGCTCACGGCGCATCGGTCATCGGAGTCCTGACCGTCATCGATCGGTCCGGAGGGAGCGCCGAAGCGCTCTACCGGGAGATGGGTCTACCCCTCATCTCCCTCTTCGACGGACCCGAACTGGTCGAGGCCGCTCGCGCGAACGGCTGAGCCCGGGCTCAGTCCAGCAACCGCAGCGGCATGACCAGGCAGAGGTAGTCCGGCGCGTCGTCTCCCGCGGGCTCGATCGTCGCAGCACGCTCCGGCGCCTTGAACTTGAACATCACCTCGTCCGAGGGGATGTGGCGCAGGACCTCGAGGAGATAGTTGGCGTTGAAGCCGATCTCGATCTCCTCTCCTTCGTAACCCACTTCCAGTTCGTCGTGCCCTTCCCCGGTGTCCGGGGTGAGAACGTTCAGGTGCACGCGTCCGGACTCGAACTTCAGTCGGATGCGGTGCGTCTGGTCTGACGCGACGACCTTCATCCGGCGCACGGCCGACTCGAAGGACTTCTTCTCGATGATTGCGACCTTGTCGTTGTCCCTGGGGATGACCTGGTCGTAGTTCGGGTACGTCCCCTCGATCAGCCGCGTGTAGATCTCCGTGGTGTCGGCCCTGAACCCGAGGTGGTTGCCACTTCGAGCTACCTGAAGTTCGTCTTCGTTCTTGAAGAGGCGCTGGACCTGGCTCAGTGCAGCGGGCGGAACGATGAAGTCGGCCGAGGGCGTTCCCGTCGCCTCGACTGTCACGCCCATCCGCGCCAGCCGGTGACCGTTGGTGGCCACCATCTTCATCTCACCGTCGCGCAGCTCCCACAGAACGCCGTTCAGGATCGGGCGGCTCTCTTCCACGGAGACGGCGAAGGAGGTGTGGTGGATCAGGCCGTTGAGGTCCTTGCCGGTCACGGTGAGCCCGTCCGAGAAGTCGACCTCGGCCAGGGTGGGGAATTCATCGGCGGGTAGGCCGTTGAGCTTGAAGTGGCTTCGACCACACGCCAACTCGATCTGGTCACCCCGAGTCGAAATCTCGACGGGCTGATCGGGCAGCTCCTTCGTGATCTCCTGAAGCTTCTTACCGGGTGCGGTGAGGGAACCCGCCTCCTTCACGTCCGCGAGGACCTTCACGCGAACAGCGACGTCGAGATCGGTGCCGCTCATCCACACGCCGTCCTCTTCCGCCTCGAAGAGGATGTTCGAGAGCACCGGCAGGGTCGTCTTCGACGGGATGCTGGCCGAAACGGCCGCGAGGCCGCTGTGAAGATTCTGCCGCGTGATCGTGAAGTTCATCGGGGTGGAGTCTCCTGTACGGACACGGTGACGGGTGTGGTGGGTGGAGGCTCGCTCGACTCTCCACACGTCCGAAATACTATCTCTCTTCTTTCTTAAATAACATAGCAGTAGTAGGCACTGTGGATCTGTGGAAGGTCGATCCTACGGACCCACGGTGTGCCCCTGCTGATGCGCCTTCCGCCCCCTTTCGCACCGGCCCGGATCCTGGGGAAACGGAAGGGAAGGTTCGGGGAGATGGCACACCCTGCTACGACGGATGGTGGGAAATCGACTGCCTTTCCACACCTTCCCACATGCTGGTGGAGAGTGGTCTAGACGTGGGCCGAACGCTTGAGATCGGCCATCGCCTCGTCCACACGGCCACGGAATTCCTGATCGGTGTCGAGACGACGCTCGACCTTCTGGATCGAGTAGAGGACCGTCGAGTGATCCCGATCTCCGAAGAGGGAGCCGATCTGCTTGAGGGGCAGACCGAGCATCTCCCGGATCGCGTACATGGCCACATGCCGTGCTTCGGTCACGGTCCGGGTACGCGCTTTGGATTCGAGGTCGTCGGGACGGACACGCCAGGCATTGGCCACGCGCTCCCGGATCTTCTCCGGAGAAGCCATCGGTCGGCGCTGGGCCTGCTCTCGACGTCGTAGGGCCAGCATGCGCTGGGCGAAGTCGACCGTGATCTCCTGGTTGTAGACGGAGGAGACCGCCAGGAGCTTCAGCACGGCTCCTTCGAGTTCGCGAACGGACGAGGTGCATGCGGCAGCGATGCACTCCATGACGTCGTCCTGGAGCTCGAGGCCCTCGTCCGCCGCCTTCTTACGAAGGATGGCGATCCTCGTCTCGAAGTCAGGGGGACGGAGGTCGACGGCGAGGCCCCAGTCGAAGCGGGACAGGAGCCGTTCCTCGACTCCCTCCATCTCCCGCGGGGGACGATCCGTCGTAAGGACGATCTGCCGGTGCGAGTCGTACAGGGCGTTGAAGGTGTGGAAGAACTCGACCTGGGTCGTCTCCTTCCCCTTGAAGAACTGGACGTCGTCGACCAGAAGGAGGTCCATCTCGCGATACCGGGCTCGGAACTCCGCTGTCGTGCCGTTCCCGATCGCTTCGATCAGGTCGTTCATGAACTGTTCGGCGGACACGTAAGCGATCTTGGCCTCGGGGTCCCGCTCGAGGAGAGCGTGCCCGATGGCATGCATCATGTGCGTCTTGCCGAGACCCACACCGCCGTAAAGGACGAGGGGGTTGTACGTGCGACCCGGCTGGGTGGAAGCGGCGTGGGCAGCAGCAGCCGCCAGCTGGTTGTTGTCACCGACGACGAAGCGGTCGAAGGTGTACCGCTCGTTGAGTTGCGGTGGGGCGGTGGGCTCGGTAGGGACCGGATCGAGCGCTTGGGATCGAGCTGCTGTCCGATCGGGTCCCGGGGCCGGAGTGACGGGCGCGGGCGATCTCTGGGTCGCCGGCGGCTGGACGCGCAGGGAAGGCGCAGGGAAGGGTTCGGGCGAAGCCGTCCCGTGAACCGAAACGACGATGGGTCGACCGACGACCTCCGAGCACTTCGCCTCGAGGAGGTCCCGGTACTTGTCCTCGAGCCACTCCGCCTTGAAACGGTTCGTGGCCTCGAGAATCAACTCGGAGTCCGAAAGGGCCGTCGCTTCCACACCCGCGATCCAGGAGTCGAACGCGTGTTGCGGAATGGACTCCCGCACCATGTCGCGAACTCCCGACCAGAGCTCCCGAGCTGTCAGTTCCATCCGCGCTCCGGGCCCCCCTGGCTGGCAACGGTGGTCGTCGTCGGGCGGGGGTGCGTCGGTGGATGAAGGGACATTTCGGGCGTGTTTCAACTCGAATCGAGAGGGGCTCGAGGGGGGTCCCCGGGGTGAGAAGGGGGTCGAACCTACCCAGGCCTCTACCCTTTGTCAAAACAGTCGAAATCGGTGTATTTCGAGGCTGAAAACTCGCAAAATTCAGGTGATCCGTTGACCATTTCGGACGCCCGCGGCTATCTTCCCAAGCTCGTCTCGAAAACGTCGTAACCCATGAATTGGGCTGGCAGGAATGAAGCCGACATACAAGCCGCGGAACCGGAAACGGGTCAACAAGCACGGCTTCAGGGCTCGCATGAAAACGGCCGGTGGCCGCAAGACCCTCAACCGCCGTCGCAAGCGCGGCCGCGCGCGCCTCGTCGTCGAGGTCGGCGGCAAGTAGGGTCGGACACGCCGCGGGTCGACGAAGGCCTGCCCCGCGCGTCCCGGATCCGACTCGGTTCTGAGATCCGTGACCTGCTCCGACGGGGGAAGCGCGAGAGGACGAAGCACGTCGACGTCTTCTTCGAGGCTTCTCCCGTTTCTCGTGCGCGGCTGGGATTGATCGTGCCCAAGTTGGGTCACCGTATCGTTCAGAGGAACGTGGTGAAGCGCCGGCTCCGGGAGATCGGTCGACGATCGGTTCTTCCCGCCCTGCGCGCCCGCGGTTGCAACGCCGACGTAATCCTCCGTGCTCGTCGGCCAGCGTACGAGTGTGACTTCGCCGAGTTGGAGCGATCGGTCCTTTCGACGCTGGAGGCCGTGTGCTCCGGAACGTCCTGATCCGAATGGTGCGCGGCTACCAGTTGGCGGTGTCGCCGTGGCTTCCGCCGAGTTGCCGGTACACCCCGACCTGCTCGAGCTACATGATCGAGGCTCTCGAGAGGCACGGCGCGGTGAAGGGTGGCTGGCTCGGCCTGAAGAGAATCGGTCGTTGTCACCCTTTTGGCAGCTCCGGTTTCGACCCCGTGCCCCTCTCGAGCGCGGGTGAACAACACGCTGACTGTCTCCGTACGGAGAGTGTCCCCAACGACGATCCCGTGGTAACCGGATGAAGACCGAAGCCCGATTCTTTCTGGCCGTACTCCTCATGCTCGGTGTACTGGTCGGGACGAACAGACTCTTCCCGCCCGAGGTGCCCGAGGTGCCGGCGGACTCGGCCGCGGTCGGTGAGGAGCCGTCGGGTGAGGTCGGGGGGTTGCCGGGGATCACCGACGTCCCTGCGGCCGAGGTGACCGGCGCTGATCCGGAGCCGGTGACGCCCCAGGAGGCCGCTCCCGCGAACCCGACCCCGGTGACCCGGGACGTCGTGGTGGAGGGTCCGCTCTTCCGGTACGTGTTCACGACGGAGGGCGCGCGGCTCGCGTCGGGGCAGATGGCGGAGTTCGACGCGCTCAACCGGGGCGGTCCCGTCGAGCTGATCCCCGACGGGGTGGGCGCCTACCTCGGGCAGAAGGTCGTGGTTGGGTCGGATACCCTGGATCTCACCCGGGTCCCCTTCCGCGTCGAGCCTGAAGCCGGGTTGAATCTGGAGACGGGAGGGGCGGCCGAGTCCCTCCGTTTCCTGTACGACCACCCGTCGGGCAACTTCTCGTTCAGCGTGGAATACACCTTCACCCCCGACGATTACACGATCGGCGTCCACGGTGAGGTGATCGGGGTCGACCGATCCCTGCTTCTGACGGATCTGGGTATCGGCCTGGCCTACGCAGAGTCGGACTCGAGCCTCGAGGCTCGTTCCATGGCGTACGTCTACAACCATCAAGCCGACGGAATCCGGTCGGTGCTGCTGGAGAAGGCCGACCCCACGGTCGTGAACGGACCGCTGTTGTGGACCGCGTTCCGCAACAAGTTCTTCGTGGCTGCGCTTCTGGCCGGTGAGGGTGAGGATGTAGCGGCCGACGATCTGCTGGGTGGGCTGCTCGTCGGGCCGAGTGACATTCAGGACCGGGTGACGGTGACGGCAGCGCAGACGGTGGCCGGAGGGTCGTACGCCTATCGCCTGTATCTGGGGCCGCAGCAGTACGCACTGCTTTCGTCTCTCGGACAGGGGATGGAGGAGGTGAACCCCTACGGGTGGCGCCTCTTCCGGCCGATCATCCGGCCGTTCGTCTCCGTCATCATGACCGTGCTGAACTTCCTGCACGAGCAGCTGAATCTGAGCTACGGATGGGTGCTCGTCGTCTTCGGTGTCGCGATGCGGGTCGTCCTCTTCCCGCTGAACCACAAGGCAATGCGGGCGCAGTTGAGGAACATGGCCGTGCAGCCGCTGGTCACCGAGATCCAGGCCAAGTACAAGGACAACCCGGAGAAGCTCAACAAGGAGATGATGCGGCTGTACAAGGAGCACGGGTTCAACCCGCTCGCCGGCTGCCTGCCGATGCTCCTGCCGTGGCCGGTCCTCATCGCGCTCTTCTTCGTGTTCCAGAACACGATCGAGCTCCGCGGCGTCCCCTTCTTGTGGCTACCGGATCTGTCGGCCAAGGACCCGCTCTACATCCTGCCGATCATCATGGCCCTCTCGATGTTCCTCATCCAGTGGGTGAGCATGCGCTCCATCGAGGCGCCGAACCCGCAGATGAAGATGATGATGTACATCATGCCGCCGATGATGTTGGTCATCTTCCTGAACCTGCCGAGTGGCCTGAACCTCTACTACGCGACGGCCAACGTCGCTACGCTTCCGCAGCAGATCTGGATCGCGGGGGAGCGTAAGAAGATGCGCGGTCAGACTCCACCGAAACTCTCGGAAGACTAGCGACCTCAAGAGGGGCGCCATGCCGATCGAGGTCGATACCATTGCCGCGATCTCGACACCGGAAGGACTCGGTGCGGTCGCCCTCGTCCGACTGACGGGCCCCGACGCGACCCGCGTCGTCGAGTCGCTGCTGGCCGCGGACGCGTCCCTCCCTGCCCCCCGGCGTCCAGCGGTTCGTGAACTGCTCGACCCGGAGGACGGTACACTCCTCGACCGTGCGCTCGTCACCCGCTTCGAGGGGCCGGCGAGCTACACGGGAGAGGACCTCATCGAACTCTCCTGCCACGGGGGTCGGGTGGTTCCCCACCTGGTGCTCGAGGCGTGCCTGGCTGTGGGTGCACGGCGAGCGGAGCCCGGTGAGTTCACGCGTCGGGCGTACCTGCACGGAAAGCTCGACCTCGTCCAGGTCGAGGCGATCGCTGATGTGATCGAAGCGAGGAGCCGCGCGCTGCACCGCGCCGCGATCCACCAACTCGATCGAAATCTGTCGTCCCGGGTGTCGGCGCTCCGTGAGCGGATCGTGCACATCGAGGCCTTGCTCGCCCATCATGTGGACTTCCCCGAGGAGGACGATGCTCCGGTCGAGTTGGGTCGGGTGGTCGAAGAGGCCGGTCGTCTGCTGGCGGAGTTGAAGGCTCTGCTCGCGACAGCGCCGGAGGGCGAGCTGTTGAGGGCGGGTGCGGTCGTCGTGTTGGCGGGCGCACCGAACGCGGGGAAGTCTTCTCTCTACAACGCGCTCATCGGGGACGATCGTGCGCTGGTGACGCCGGAGGCCGGCACTACGCGGGACGCGCTCGAGGCCGAGATCCAGATGGGAGGCTACCCGTTTCGGATCGTGGATACGGCGGGGATCCGTGACGAGGCCGCGGGGATCGAGCGACTCGGAATCGAGGTTGCGGAGCGATACCTGAAGAGGGCTCATGCGGTGCTCTTCTGCGTCCCGGCGGGCATGGACCCGGAGGTGCCCGCAGCTGTCGTCGAGGCCATCGAGCCGGGGACCGCTGTGGTCCTCGTGCGAACCAAGGCCGATCTCGCCGGCAGGGGCGGATATGATGCGGGCAATGGGGAGATCGGCGAACCCGACGACGTGCTCGGTGCTGGACCGGTCGGGCTCGACGCGGACGCCGATCCCGCCGGTCCCGCGGAACGGGCGTGGGATGGTCGGGTCGAGGTGTCGGCTGTGACCGGATCGGGACTGGGCGCGCTCCGGTCACTCCTGGCCGAGTTGGTCTACGGGCGCCTCTCCGCGATCCCGATCGATGCACCGGTCCTGACCCGGCGTCGCCACGCCCGAGCGTTGGCATCGGCGGCGACCGAGGTCGAGGGTTTCATGATCGGGGTGGAAGAGGGGCTGCCGGCCGAGGTCGCTGCGACTCATCTTCGCTCGGCCGAGACGGCGCTCGAGGAGCTTCTCGGTGTCGTCTCCGTCGACGATGTTCTTGACGTCGTGTTTCGCGACTTCTGTATCGGCAAGTGATCGTTCGGGGGGATCGGTGAGCGGCGAAGGACGTGGACAGGCCGAAGAGGTGCGTTGGGGTCGACGTGTCGTCGGACGTGTGCAGGGTGTGGGGTTCAGGTGGTGGACGGAGCGGAAGGCACGATCTCTGAGGGTGAAGGGAACCGTGAGGAATTGTCCGGACGGCTCGGTCGAGGTCATGGCCGAGGGCGCGGACGACGCGATGGCCGACTTCGATCACGCCCTGCGGTCCGGCCCGGCGATGGCACGAGTCGAGCACGTGGAGGAGATCGTTTGTAGACTCCCGGCGAAGATCGAAGGCTTCACGATCCTCCGCTGATCGAAACGAGATTCGACCGAAGTACCCCTCTCGCACCCGAGGAGCGCGTGCGCTCGAAGTACGACGTGATCGTGATTGGCGGCGGGCATGCCGGCACCGAGGCGGCGGCGGCGTCCGCACGCATGGGTGCGCGTACACTGCTCGTTACGCCCGATCTGTCCCGCGTCGGCCAGATGAGCTGCAATCCTGCCATCGGGGGGGTGGCGAAGGGTGTGGTGGCCAGAGAGGTGGATGCCCTCGGTGGGGTGATGGGACGAGCGACCGATGCGTCCCGGATTCAGTTCCGGATGCTGAATCGGTCCAAGGGCCCCGCGGTGTGGGGACCCCGAGCCCAGTGCGACCGAGCCCTCTATCCGATCGCGGTGCGGCGGAT
>JAUIKL010000081.1 GCA_030430625.1 Gemmatimonadota bacterium | reverse complement strand
CCGGACAGCTACGTGGAGGAGGCGATCGCCTTCTGCCGCGAGCACGACATCGTCCTGGCGTACGACCACGCGTACTCGGAGTTCGGCTTCGACGGCTACCGGCCGCGCAGTGTGCTCGAGTTCGACGGGGCGCGGGAGGTGGCCATCGAGTTCCACTCCCTGTCGAAGACCTTCAACATGACCGGCTGGCGGCTCGGATGGGCCGTCGGCGGCGCCGAAGTCGTCGGTGCCCTGACCAAGGTGAAGACCTTCGTCGACACCGGGCCGTACCTCGGGATCCAGGCCGCGGGCGCCGCCGCCCTCGAATCGTGGGCCACCTGGGCCCCCGGCAACATCGCCACCTTCGAGCGCCGGCGGGACGCCGCTGTCACGGCCTTGAACCAGGCGGGCTTCGACGTCGAGGCGCCGCGGGCAACCATGTACCTCTGGGTCCCCGTCCCAGGGGGTGCGTCTTCGGAAGCGTTCGCGCGCCGTGTGTTGGAAGAGGAGGGGGTGATCGTCCTACCGGGTGGGGCGTTGGGAGCCGGTGGAGAAGGGTTTTTCCGGATCGCCCTCACGGTCGAGGAAGACCGGCTCGTCGAAGCGGCCCAGCGTTTGGGCCGGGTCCGCGCGCGAACGCAGGAACTGCCCCTATCGCCTTAGGTTACGAGACGCATGGACGAACGGCCCGGACAGACGGATGACGGCGGGAACCGGGCCTGGCGTGAGAGCCGTGGCCTCGGTTCGCGGCGCACCCGTGTCTCGGCCTTCGCCATCTCGATCGCTGCGCACGTCGTGGCGATCCTCCTCTACACCTCGGCCATGCGCGTCCTGCGTCCCGATGTGGCCGCCTTCCCGATCGAGGCCGAGACGGAAGAGGTCGACGGGGTGCCCGTCATCGAGCTGATCGAGCTCGACGAGGAGATCGAGCGCCCGGAGGAGCCGGAGGAGATCGACGACGTCGTCGCGTCCGAGGCCGACGCCCGCCCGCCGCGTATCGCCGGACCACCCACCGCCGAACTGGTGCCGCCCGGCCCGACCGCCGCCGAACGACTCCGGCCGAACCTCGTCGACGGCCGCCTCTGGGCCGATCCGCCCGAGGAGTTCTACCGCCTGACGATGGAGGAACGGGAGGAGTTCATGCTCTCCCAGCGTATCGTGGCGTGGTACGACTCGCTCTCCCTGGCCGAGGCCGCCGAGGCGCGGCTCACCGACTGGACCTTCACCGACTCGAACGGCGGTCGGTGGGGCTTCGCCGACGGCCGGGTCTACCTCGGGGACGTCTCCCTTCCACTCCCCGTCTCCTTCGGTACACCCGTCGGTCAGCGGGACGCCGTGAACTACCGCCTCTGGGAGTTCGAGGAGATCCAGCGCCAGAGCCAGCAGTACATCCTGCAGGAGACGTGGCGCGAGCGCTCGGAGGCGATCCGCGAGCGGCGCGATCGCGAACGGGCGGCGGCGCGGGCGGACACGACGGGGATCCGGTAGGGAAGGCTGCGATCACAGTGGTGTCATGAGTTGACACCCTACTGTGGTGTCGTATACTGGTACCATGACCAGGAAGCACGAGAAGGTGCTGAGGCAGATTGCCGACGGGAACCCGAACCTCGAGTGGGGCAAGGTCGAGTCTTTATTTCTGCACCTCGGCGCCCGGGTCGTCGAAGGTCGGGGATCTTCGGTCACCTTCGTGCTCGACGGAGCCAAGTTCACGGCGCATCGTCCTCACCCGCGTCGAGAGTGTGGACGGGCCTTGGTGAGGAGGGTGAGAGCCTTTCTTCAGGCACGCGGTGAACTCGGATGACGCACACACAACAGGCTATGGATTCGCGGGCGAGCAGAGAGGGCGCGATGATCGAGTACAAGGGGTATACCGGTGTCTTCGAGTACGACCCGTCGCTCGAGATGCTGACGGGCCACGTCATCGACATCCGTGACGAGATTTACTTCGAGGGCAAATCCATCGATGAAGTGAAGTCCAACATGGCTGAGCTCGTGGACGAGTACCTCCGAGTATGCGAGGAACTCGGTGATGAACCCGCAAAGCCGTACTCGGGCAATCTCCGTCTGCGGATGGACCCCGCCGTTCACCGCGCGGCTGCGTTGGCGGCAGCGTCGGAGGGAGACAGCCTGAACGGGTGGATCACGAAGATCCTGCGTGGAGCCCTCGGGGAACGGGTGGCTTCTTGAGTGGCCCGGACGGGGCCATCTTACCCACTCTGCCCGCGCCCACCGGGCACCCACCTCGCACGCCGATCGACCCGGCAACGAAGGACGTACCGTGACCCAGGAACTCGCTCCCCGACTGGACCCCAAGGCGATCGAGGGGCCGCGCTACGCGGCCTGGCAGGAAGGAGGGTACTTCGGTGTCTCGCCGACGGCGGTCACCGAGGACGGGCGCGAGCCGTACGTCATCGTCATCCCGCCGCCGAACGTGACGGCGGCGCTGCACATGGGGCACGGGCTGAACAACACGGTTCAGGACGTGCTGATCCGTTGGCGGCGCATGCAGGGCCGGGCCACCCTCTGGGTCCCCGGGACGGACCACGCCGGCATCGCCACGCAGAACGTGGTGGAGCGTCAGCTGGCTGCCGCAGGCTGCCACCGGGACGACCTCGGCCGAGAGAAGTTCGTCGAGCGAGTGTGGGACTTCGTCGGCAAGACGGGCGGCACGATCCTCGAACAGCTCAAGGCGATCGGCGCCTCCTGTGACTGGGACCGGACCCGCTTCACCCTGGACGAAGAGCTGGCCCGCGCCGTGCGCGAGGTCTTCGTCTCCCTGTACGAGCGGGAGCTGATCTACCGCGGCGAGTACATCATCAACTGGTGTCCCCGCTGCCTCACCGCGCTATCGAACGAGGAGGCCGAGGGGCACGAGACGGCCGGTCACCTCTGGCACCTTCGCTACCCGCTGGCCGAGTCGGCTTACGAGGGTGCGGCCGCCGCCGCGGCCGCCGGTGCAGAGGCCATCGGCCAGCTCCCCGACGGGCGTTGGTACCTGACGGTCTCGACGACGCGTCCGGAGACGATGCTCGGCGATACCGGCGTGGCCGTGTACCCCGGGGACGACCGGTACAAGCCACTCGTTGGCGCCGACGTGTACGTGCCGCTCACCGGTCGGACGATCCCGATCGTGGCCGACCGCCACGTCGACCCGGAATTCGGCTCCGGTATGGTCAAGGTGACCCCGGCCCACGACAAGAACGACTTCGAGATCGCCGGACGGACGGGCCTCGAACTCCTCGACGTGATGACGCCCGAGGCCGCGATGAACGACGCGGTGCCCGAGGCCTTCCGGGGCCTCGACCGCTTCGAGGCCCGCAAGGCGGTTCTGAAGGCCCTCGAGGACGAGGGGCTCCTGGCCGGCACCGAGGACCACACGCACTCCGTGCCGCACTGCTACCGGTGTGACACCATCGTCGAGCCGCGCCTCTCCGAGCAGTGGTTCGTGCGCATGAAGCCGCTCGCCGAGCCGGCCCTGGCCGCCTCGAAGGACGGCACGATCAACTTCACCCCGCCGCACTGGAAGAAGGTGTACGAGCACTGGATGGAGAACATCCAGGACTGGTGCATCTCCCGTCAGCTCTGGTGGGGGCACCGGATCCCGGTCTGGTACTGCCCGTGCGGTGAGATCATCGTCGATCGGGAGGACCCGACCGCGTGCCCGTCGTGCGGCAGCGGTGAGCTGAAGCAGGACGAGGACGTCCTCGACACCTGGTTCTCCTCCCAGCTCTGGCCCTTCTCGGTCTTCGGCTGGCCCGAGCAGACCGACGATCTGGCCGCCTTCTACCCGGGGCACACCCTCGTCACGGCGCCCGAGATCCTCTTCTTCTGGGTCGCGCGCATGATCATGATGGGGTACGAGTTCCAGGGCGAAGCGCCCTTCACGGAGGTGTACCTGCACGGCACGGTCCGGGACATCCAGGGCCGGAAGATGTCGAAGTCCCTCGGCAACGGGATCGACCCGCTCGGGGTGGTGGAGGCGTACGGCGCCGACGCGATGCGCTTCACGATCATCAGCCAGTGCGCCATCGGTACCGACATCAGCCTCGACCACGAGGACGTCGAGTCGTCGTTCGCGAACGGCCGCAACTTCGCCAACAAGATCTGGAACGCCGGGCGCTTTGCGCTCATGAGCATCGGGGACGACCCGGTGCAGCCGGTCGACGCCCTGCGCGACTCCCTCCTGGCCGAGGATCGGTGGATCCTCTCCCGCCTGGCGCGCGCCGCGGAGGAGAGCACGAGCCAGCTCGAGCGCTTCCGCCTGCACGAGGTGGCGGAGGGGCTCTACCACTTCTTCTGGGACGAGATCTGCGCCTGGTACCTGGAGCTGGTGAAGGGCCGACTCGGCCCCGACGCGGACCCGGCCTCGCGTGAAGCCGCGCGTTCGACCCTCGTGGCGGTGCTCGACGGCGCCTTCCGTCTCCTCCATCCGATCGTGCCCTTCGTGACGGCCGAACTGTGGAGCAAGCTCCCGTGGCCCGAGGGAAGCGAACGTCCCGAGGATCTGATCATCGCGCCCTGGCCGAGCGACCTGGACGGTTGGATCGACGAGGGCGCCGAGGCCGATCTCGGTGCCTTCCAGAACCTCGTCGTCGAGGTCCGTCGTCTCCGGAAGGAGTACGGAATCGGGGAGGGCCAGCGGATCGGCATCCACCTGACCGGGGGGTCGAACGGCTTCATCGAGGCGATGCAGGCCCAGGGCCCGGCGCTCGAACAGCTGGCCCGTGTGAACGCGCTCGAGCCGAGCGCCGGTTCGGGGGTGGGCGGCAACGCCATCCTGTCGAACGGCGCCGAGCTCTTCATCCCCCTCGAAGGCGTAATCGACCTGGAGCAGGAGCGGACGCGCCTGCGTGGGGAGATCGACAAGGTGGCCGGGGTCCTGACCGGTGCGCAGAAGCGGCTGCAGAACGAGAAGTTCGTCTCGAACGCCCCGGCCGAGGTCGTGGCCAAGGCTCGGGAGAACGCCGCGCAGCTCGAGCAGCAGAAGGCCAAGCTCGAGGAGAAGCTCGCCGGGCTCGGCGAGTAGCCCGAAGCCCCGTGGCCGCCCGTCCCCGGACCCCGCCCGAAGGCGTGCGCACCGCGGTCTATGCGTGCGCCGGTGCGGCGGTCGTCCTCCTCGGCGCAGCCGGGTGCGCCCGTCAGGAGGCCCCGACCGGGGGGCCGCAGGACACACGCCCGCCCGTCGTCGTCTCGACCGAACCGGCGCCCTTCGCGACCGTGGGCGAGGTCGACGCCGTGCGCTTCCACTTCGACGAGCGGATCAGTGAACGGGTGAGCGGGGGCGCGCTGGAGACCGCGGTCACCGTCTCGCCGCGGGGTGGGGAGGTGCGGGTCGGACACGGTCGGCGCACCCTCACCGTCGAGATGGAGGGAGGCTTCGTGCCGGGCGTCGTCTACCGGGTGACGCTGCACGCCGCCGTCGCCGACCTCTTCAGCAACCGGATGACCGACCCCTTCGAACTCGTCTTCTCGACCGGCCCCGAGCCCGTCGCGACGACGCTGGCCGGCGAGGTGTGGGACCGGGTCTCCGGCTCCGCCGTCACCGACGCCGTCGTCCTGGCCGTGGACACGGAAGGGCTCGTCCACGAGGCGCGCACGGACGATCGGGGCATCTTCGCCTTCCGGTACGTCGCGCCCGGCGCGCTGACCGTGTCGGCCTTCGAGGATCGGAACCGGGACGCCGTCCTCGACTCCGCCGAGACGCAGGGCACGATGACGACGTCGCTCGCCGTCGGCGATACCGCGCTGATCGATCTCTCCGTGCTCGCGCCGGACACGAGTGCTGCCGCGCTCTCGGACGCCGACGTCCTCGACTCGGTCACCGTCGTCGTGGCCTTCGACGACTTCCTCGACCCCGACTTCGACGCATCGGCCCTCACCCCGACCGTGAGCGGCCCGTCCGGCACGACCGGGGTCGTCGAGGTCTACCAGGAGGCCGCGTACGCTGCGTGGGTCGACATGGTCTCCGACTCCCTGGCGCGGCTCGACTCGATCGATGCCGCCAATCGGCCGCCACCGCCGCCGCCCGCGCCGGCGGACACGACCCAGGCGCCGCCGCCCGATACCACGGTCGCGGCACCCACCGACTCTGCGGTCGCACCGCCGACCGACACGGCCGCCGCCGACCTGCCCGGGGCACTCACCGACGCCGCGGCCCTCCCCGGCGCCGCCACCGGCCCTGCGCCCGAGCAGGAAGCCCTCATCCAGCGCCCGCGCCCGACTCCGCTCCAAACGCTCCCCGGTGAGCGCCCCGGCCCGATGGCCGACAGCAGCCGCGTCCTGCCGGGCCGTCGACTCGTCCTGATCCTGGCCGAGCCGCTGGCGTACGACGTCGAGTACGAGGTCGAGGTCGGGGGTGTGGTCAACATCAACGGACTGGCCGGAGGTGGCGGATCGGCGACTTTCCTGCACGAGGCCCCACCGCCGCCTGAGCCCGCAGCCGCGGACACGACGGGGGTCGGCCTCCCGATCGATACGCTCGCCGTACCGACCGACACCCTCGTGACCCCGCCGGACACGGGTCGCGTCGAGACGCGCGATCCGACGACTTCCTCCTCGCCCCGAGACGCACGCCGATGACCGACCCGCGGAGCCGGATCCCCTCGGTCGACGCCCTGCTCAAGGCCGAACCGGTCGTCCAGGTCGTCGAACAGTTCGGGCGGAGGCGGACCGTCGAGGCGCTCCGCTCGGCCATCGAGGAGATCCGCGGCCTGATCGGAGGCGCGGGTTCGGGACCCGAGGTGGAGGAGTGGAAGGCGGTCGTCGAAGACGCCAACCTGTACGCCGACGCGGCCCGCGACCGCCTCGAGGACGCCGACCGCCCGTCACTGCGCGGGGTGGTGAACGCCACCGGCGTCGTTCTCCACACGAACCTCGGCCGGGCGCCGCTCCCGCGCGCCGCCGTCCGCGCCATGCAGGACGCCGCGGCCTCGTACTCGAACCTCGAGTTCGACCTGGGGCAGGGGGTACGAGGCTCGCGCTACGTACACTGCGTCGATCTGCTCACCGAGTTGACCGGCGCCGAGGACGCCCTGGTCGTGAACAACGCGGCCGGTGGCCTCGTTCTGGCCCTCAACACCCTGGCCCCCGGACGGGGCGTCGCGGTCTCCCGCGGCGAACTCGTCGAGATCGGAGGCGGCTTCCGCATCCCCGAGGTGCTGGAACGGGCCGGAGCACGACTCGTCGAGGTCGGCAGCACGAACCGGACACGGGTCGAGGACTACCGGGAGGCGATCGAGGCCAACGTCCCGCACGCCATCCTCAAGGTCCATCGCTCGAACTTCCGGATCACCGGCTTCACCGAAGAAACCTCCCTCGAAGAGCTGGTCGCGCTCGGGAAGGAGCACGACGTCCCGGTCGTGCACGACCTCGGCTCGGGTCTGCTCGTGCCGGCCGAGTCGCTCGGGCTGCCGGCGGAGCCGCTCGCCTCGACCTCCCTGAAGCAGGGCGCCGACCTCGTCGTCGTCTCCGGGGACAAGCTGATGGGCGCCACACAGGCCGGTGTGATCGTCGGCCGGGCCGACATGATCGCCGCCCTCAAGAAGAACCCGCTCTGCCGGGCGCTGCGCGTCGACAAGGTCACGCTGGCCGGCCTGGAGGCGACCCTCCAGCTCTACCGCGACCCGGCCGCCGCCGTCGAGGAGATCCCGACGCTCGCCATGTTGTCCGCGACCCCCGATGCGCTCCGAGCCCGCGCCGACGCGCTGGCCGTGGCCGCCACCGAACTCGGCATCCCTGTCGAGGTCGTCCCGAGCCGGGGCGCCGTAGGCGGGGGCACCTTCCCGGGCGTCGAGCTCGACGGGTGGGCGCTGCGAGTCACCACGGAGAGTGGGGCGTCCCGCTGGATGCGCGCCCTCCGGGAGGCCGACCGACCGGTGATCGGTCGTGTCGTCGACGAGGCGGTCCTCCTCGACGTCCGAACGGTCCTGCCTGACGACGAATCCGCCCTCCTCGAAGGGTTGGCCCGGGCGTGGCGCGCGGAGGAAGGCGGGGCGTGAGTCGCCCGGCGGCCTTCCTCGATCGGGACGGGACGATCGTACAGGAGGCGCACTACCTGGCCGACCCCGACCGTGTCGTGCTCGTGCCGGGCGCGGTGGACGCCATCCGATCCCTCCAGGAGGCGGGCTTTGCGGTCGTGGTCGTGACGAACCAGTCGGGGATCGCCAAGGAGATGTACACGATCGACGACTACCACGCGGTGGCCGCGCGACTCCGCGCGATGCTGGCCGCCGAGGGGGTCGCCGTCGAGGCCACCCACTTCTGCCCGCACCACCCCGACGTCATGCCGTGCGACTGCCGCAAGCCGGACACCGGCATGTACGAGGCCGCGGCCGAGGAACTCGATCTGTCCGTCGAGGACTCCTTCTACGTCGGGGACAAGATCACCGACGTCCTACCGGCCATCACACTCGGAGGGCGGGGCATTTTGGTCCGAACGGGGTATGGGAAAGAGTTCGAGGACCAGGTGCCCGCAGAGGTGGTCGTGGCGGACGATCTGCCCGCCGCTGCAGCGGAAATCGTGGCCTCGACGCGGCGTTGACCCGATTTTTCGGTACCGGTAGCTTTTCGCTCCACCCAACGGAGGTACGGCGCATGGTCTCGATCACGACCACCGCGACGGAGAAGGTTCAGGACTTCATCACCGAGCACTCCGCGGACGCTCAGGCGGGCCTTCGGGTCGCCGTGTTGCCCGGCGGCTGCTCTGGTTTCCAGTACGGTCTCAACATCGAAGACACCCCCGAGGACGACGACGAGATTCTCGACGTCCAGGGCATCAAGGTCTTCATCGACCCCTTCAGCGCGCAGTACCTCGAGGGCGTCGAGATCGACTACGTCAGCTCGATGATGGGCCAGGGGTTCACCTTCCGGAATCCGAACGCGTCCGGCGGCTGCGGCTGCGGGAGTTCGTTCACGGTTTGAACGCCCTCGGATCTCCCGGTCGACGCTGATGGAGATCCGCACCTTCACGGGGGGCGGATTCGGGGAGAACGCATACCTCGTATCCTGCCCCGACACGGGGCGTTGTGTGGCGGTCGACCCGGGATCGGGGGCTCCGGCCCTTGTTCAGGCGATCGACGCCGGCGGTCTGAGCCTCGACGCCATCCTTCTGACGCACGCGCACCTCGACCACATCGAGGGCGTGGCCGACGTCCGGGCCCGGCACCCCGAAGTGCCCATCTGGCTCCACCCGGCGGACCGCGGCCTGTACGACGGCGTGCTCCAGCAGGCGCGCATGTTCGGCCTGCAGACGGCGGAGCAGCCCCCGCCGACCGACGAACTCGTACCCGGTGAAACGTACGACTTCGGCTCGGTCTCGCTCGAGATCCGCTTCGCGCCCGGGCACGCGCCCGGCCATGTGATCTTCGTCTCCCACGCCACGAAGCAGGCGCTCGTGGGGGACGTCGTCTTCCAGGGTTCGATCGGGCGCACCGATCTTCCCGGCGGGGACTTCCGCACCCTCATCGAGTCGATCCGGGACACCGTGCTCACCCTCGACGACGACGTGGTGCTCTATCCCGGTCACGGCCCGCCGACACAGGTCGGCCACGAGCGTGTGACGAACCCCTTCCTCGTCCCGCACTACGGGGGTGAACTGGCGTGACCGAAGGCCCGTGGACCGTGGCGGCGTTCGCGTCGGGCGGTGGTACGAACCTGCAGGCACTCCTCGATCACCAGGCAGAGCAGGACGACTGGCGGATCGGTCTCCTGATCGTGAACCGTGAAGCCGGCGCGGCCGACCGAGCCCGCGCGGCCGGCGTTCCGGTGGCCGTCATCCCGACCCGCGACCGCCCCGACGAGGTGGTCGCCGCCGAGACCGCCGCCGCGCTCGACGACGCCGGCGCCGATGTCCTGGCGCTGTGCGGGTACCTGCGTCTCCTCCCGGCCGACGTCGTCCGCCGTTTCTCCGGGCGCATCCTGAACGTGCACCCCGCGCTCCTTCCCGACTTCGGAGGGAAGGGGATGTACGGGATGAACGTGCACCGCGCCGTCGTCGAGGCCGGCGTGCCCGAGTCCGGCGCCACCGTGCACTTCGTCACCGAGGAGTACGACGAGGGCGCCATCCTCGGTCAGTGGAGCGTCGAGGTCCGCGAAAGCGACACCCCCGAGGTGCTGGCCGAGCGTGTCCTCCGCGTCGAACACCGTCTCTACCCGAGGGCCCTCGACCACCTCGTGCGCGCCCTCCGCGCGGGCCGGACACCCGAGCGTATGCCGACCGTCCGCCTCGCCGAACCCCCCGCGACCCACCCCACCTCCTCCACGGAAGAACCATGAGTCAGAAGCGCGCGTTGCTCAGCGTGTCGGACAAGAGCGGAATCGAGGACTTCGGCCGGGCGCTCGTCGAGCGCGGCTGGGAGATCCTCTCGACCGGCGGCACCGCCCGCGCCCTGCGCGAGGCCGGCGTCCCCGTCACCAGCGTCTCCGACGTCACCCGCCATCCGGAGATGATGGACGGTCGTGTGAAGACGTTGCACCCCGCCATCCACGCCGGGCTCCTCGCGCGCCGGGATCGGGACGACGACATGGCCGCCCTCGAGGAGCAGGGGTACGGCCCGATCGACCTCGTGGCCGTGAACCTCTATCCCTTCCGGGAGACCGTGGCCAGCGGGAACGTCCCCGTAGGCGATGCCATGGAGAAGGTCGACGTCGGCGGGCCGACGATGATCCGCGCCGCAGCCAAGAGCCACAAGGACGTCTGGGTCGTCGTCGACCCGACCGACTACGCCGCCGTGCTCGACGCCATCGACGGTGAGGACGACCCCGCCTTCCGCCGCGAGCTGGCCGCCAAGGTCTTCGAGCACATCAGTTCGTACGACGCCGCGATCGCCGAGTACCTCGTGGCCCACGATCAGGCCGACGACGTCTTCGGCCGCCGGAGCGAGGGCGCCTTCCACCGCCTCCTCACCCTCCGGTACGGGGAGAACCCCGATCAGCAGGCCGCCTTCTACGGCCCCGAGACCCCCGTCGGCATCTCCGCCCTCGAGCGGCATCACGGCAAGGAGCTGTCGTACAACAACATCCTCGACCTCGACGGAGCGCTGCTCAGCCTCGCGCCCTTCGCGCACTCGCCGCGGCCCGCCGTCGCCATCATCAAACACACCA
>JAUIKL010000080.1 GCA_030430625.1 Gemmatimonadota bacterium | reverse complement strand
ACGCACTCCGGGTGGTCGACCAGAACACCGGCGTGGACGTCTCCTACAACTGGGGCATCTTCGACTTCGAGCAGGTCGACTTCATTCCGCGCTTCCTCCGCGGGGAAATGCTCTACTCGATGGCCGCGTTCGACACGGACGCCATGCTCGCCGCGTACGCCCGCGCCGACCGCGAGGTCGTGCTCCAGGAACTCGCGCTCACTCCTGCCCAGAAGGCCAGGCTGGTGAATCTGGCCGAGACCAACCTCCTGCCTGAGAATCGCGATTACATCTACCAGTACTTCCTCGACAACTGCTCCACGCGGATCCGCGACCTTCTCGACGCTGTCCTCGAGGGCGCGCTGCACCTCCAGTACTCGCCGGTGCCCAGTGGTCGGAGCTACCGGGACGAAACCCGACGGTTGACCCAACCCGACCCCCTGATCTTCACGGGGATGGATCTGGCACTCGGCACGCCGACCGACCGACCGATGAGCGTGTGGGACCAGATGTTTCTCCCGATGACCGTACGGGACGAGCTGCGCTCTTTCCGCGTGGTGCGGGACGAGGGGGGCTCCGTGCCGTTCGTCATCTCCGAGGAGGTCGTCGTTCCCTCAAGTCGACCGGCCGACCCCGAGGCGGCCCCGGACTGGCTCTTCGTCTACCTGGCCCTGGGGCTGGGGATCGGCATTCTCTTCGCATCAATGGCGGGACCTGTCACACGAGAACGCCCCCTGCTCCACCGCGCGATCACCGCGCTCGCCGTTCTGTGGTACACGATCGGCGGCCTCCTCGGCCTCATCCTCGTCGCCCTCCTCTTCACCGATCACGTCTTTTCGTACTGGAACGAGAACCTCTTCCTCGTCCACCCGCTCCTTCTCGTGCCGGCTCTGGCGCTACCGGTATCCCTGCTCCGGCCCGCCTGGGCCCAGGTAGCGTCGCGCTTCGCGGTCCTGGCGGCGGCCGTCGGTATCCTGGGCCTGCTCGTCCAGCTGGCCCCGATGGCCACGCAGCGCAACGCGTTCTTCTTCGCGCTGATCCTCCCGGGTCATGTGGGACTGGCCTTCGGCCTTCTCAACCCTCGAACCCGTGGCCGAGGGACGGCGATCTCCGCCGGCCGGAGCTGACCACGGAGTCGAGGAAGGCTTCGACCGCCGCCCAGGTGGCATCGGTCGGCGCACCCACTCGATCCTCGACCAACATCGACGAACCGTGCTGGCCGGGGTCCGCTATCCAGGTGGTCGCGCCGACCGCACCGAGCCGTTCGAGCTGGGTACGGACCGACTCGATCGCGAACTCGGTCGCGGGGCGAGCCGCGAAGAGAGGATCGGCCAGTCGACTCGCCCAGAGCTCGGGCTCACACCCCGCCATGGGGTCTCCCGAGGCCGGGGAGAACGCGAGAACCCCGGAGACGTCGTCGGCACGGCGCGCCGCCAGCTGAATGACGAGGGCAGCGCTGTACGAGCTGCCCCAGAGGATCGTCGGGGCGCCACCCGAGCGAGTGAGCGCGAAGTCGAGCGCGGCTTCGAGATCGGGGTACGCGTCACAATAGGACGTCACCTCCGCGTCGAAGCGGGGGGACACCGAGTTCTCGGCCCCGAAGAGCGTGCCGCCTCGGCGCTGGTCGATGACCAGGGCATGGTATCCCGATGCCAGGAGTCGCGGAACGATCGGCGCGTATTCGCCTCGCCCCGAAGCACCGCCCTGATGGAAGAGGACGATGTAGCCGACGGCCGGGACGGAGGATCGGTACTCCCAACCGGGCAAACGCACCCCGTCGCTCGTCTCGAGGGTGTGGGCGGTGGGGGTACCGGCCTGAGCGCTCACAGGCGAGGCCGCCCCCCAGGAGACCACCCCCAGGAGCAAGCAGGTGAGCACAAGCGTTCGAGGAGATCGCATACGTCGCGGTGAGTAAAGGTCGGGGTGGCCCTTCGTACGACCGCACCCTCGATCCGTTTCCGCCGGAGCGTCCATCCGTCGCCGCGCTGACCCTGGGCGCCCGTCCGTCGGTTGTGCACGGCCCGCCCGCTCGCAATTGTGCCCGGACTGAGCGCACGCACTCGTGGATTCCGGAATGCCGCCAACCAACGACGAGCTGATCGCACGGGCACGGACCGAACCGGCTCCGCTGCTTCCCCTGCTCCATCGCCTCCACGAGCGGGACGGCTACCTGAGTGAAGAGGCCCTGCGCGCCGTCGCCAAGGGACTGCGAATTCCGATCGCCGATCTGTTCGGGACCGTCACCTTCTACCATCACTTTTCCCGGCAGGAGGGGGGGCACGCCGCTCCCCGCGTGTGCACCGGGCCGGTCTGCTCACTCCACGGGGCCCACGCACTCCTCGAGGGGCTCGACGGTGCCACGCCGATGCCCTGCTCCGGCCGTTGCGACGAGCCGATCCCGGTGCTGCGTGGCAACAAAACGTTCGTCAGCGTCGATGGCGGCGCGCTCGAGCAGCGGTCCACACCACTTCCGCCGCCTGCGCCCGACGGCGTCGCGGAGTGTGTCTTCAAGCACATCCGCGACCCCGACCGGAAGACACTGTCCGGCTACCGGGCCGGTGGCGGCTACCAGGCCCTCGCCCGGGCGCTCGAGTCACTGACCCCTGAGTCCCTGATCGAGATCGTCGACGAGAGCGGTCTGACGGGTCGGGGGGGAGCCGGCTTCCCGACGGGACGCAAATGGAGGGCGGTCCGCGACGCGGACGGTGAAAGGAAGACGGTCGTCTGCAACGCCGACGAGGGCGAACCGGGGTGCTTCAAGGACCGGGCCCTCATGGATCACGACCCCCATGCGGTGCTGGAAGGGATGGCGCTGGCGTGTGTGGCCACCGGTGCCGAGCACGCCTTTCTGTACCTCCGCTACGAGTACCCGGAGACCGAGCACCTCCTCAAGACGGCGATCGCGGAAGCGGAGTCGGCCGGCATCCTCGGAGCCGACGCGTCGGGCAGTAGGAAGGCGATCCACATCCACCTCCGGCGTGGAGCCGGAGCCTACATCTGCGGGGAGGAGACGTCCCTCCTCAACTCCCTGGAAGGCAAGCACCCCTTCCCACGGGATCGCCCGCCCTACCCCGTGACGCACGGGTACGAGGGCACGCCGACCGCCGTGAACAATGTCGAGACGCTGGCCTCGATCCCCCCGATCGTTCGAAACGGAGCCGACTGGTACCGAGCTCTCGGTCTCGGGGAGCACGCGGGCACGAAGGTCATCTCCCTGTCCGGCGACATCGCCCGGCCCGGCAACTACGAGGTGCCCCTCGGCCTCCCCCTCTCGACACTCCTGAACGAGTGGGCAGGCGGCCCCCGCTCGGGACGGTCGATCCAGGCGGTCACGATGGCCGGTCTGTCCGGAGGGTTCCTGGCCGACGACGACCTGGACGTCACCCTCGACGAACCTTCGATCCGGGCGAAGGGCTCCTTCCTCGGGGCGGGCGGCATCATGGTCTTCGACGACACGAGGGACATGGTCGAGGTGGCCCACATGGCCATGGAGTTCTTTGCCGAGGAGTCGTGCGGGAAGTGTTTCCCGTGCCGGATCGGGACGCAGCGGCTCACCGAACGTCTCTCGACCGGCGGCGGTCCGGCCACCCTCGAGGCGTGGCTGGACGAGGTGAACGATCTCAACCGCACGATGAAGGAGACGTCTGCGTGCGGGCTCGGTCAGGCCGCACCGCTCATCACCGAGAGCCTGCTGCGCTACTTCCCCGACGGCGTCGCTTCGCACGTGGCGCGTACGGGCTGAATGCCACGTACGTCTCCATTCCATCCACGCCTGGTCGCTCTCTCCCGGGTCGGCCTGTGGAAGTCGTGGGCCGGATATGTGGTGCCACCGAACTTCCAACCCTCGATCACCCTCGAGTACTACGCCATCCGAAACGCGGTGTCGGTCTTCGACACCACCCCGCTGTTCAAGTACCGGATCCGTGGGCGGGACGCCCAGCATCTCCTCGAGCGGGTGTTCGTGCGGGACATCCGGTCGTGCCCCGTCGGTCGCGCGCAGTACACGGTGTGGTGTGATCCGGCCGGCTTCGTCCTCCAGGACGGCGTGGTCCAACACGTCGACGACGACGAGTACTGGCTGACCTCGGCCGAACCGACGCTCCGCCACCTCCGACAGACAGCTCGTGAAGTCGGACTCGGCGCCGTCGACGTCGAGGACGTCTCCTTCGACTTCGGAATCCTGGCCCTGCAGGGCCCTCATGCCCACGACGTCCTTGCTCGGCTGACCGACGCGGCCGGGCACCTTTCGTACTTCGACTGCACCCGGGCGACGCTGGCCGACCGATCCGTCCTCCTCTCGCGCACCGGGTATACGGGCGACCTGGGCTACGAAGTCTGGGTGCGCACCGAAGACGCCCTGGACGTCTGGGACGCGATCTGGGAGGCCGGGCAGGACTTCAACATCACCCCGATCGGGAACACGGCGCTCAAGATGGCGCGGGTCGAAGCTGGCCTCCTCCTGATGGGTGCCGACTTCCACTCCGCTCGTTTCGCGTGGGTCGATGCCCAGCGTGAGACGCCGGCCGAGTTGGGGTGGTCGTGGATGCTTCGACGGCTCGACGACGACGACCGGCCCTTCGTCGGTCGTGAGGCGATCGAGCACGAGCGCCGCGAGCGAACGAGCCGATGGACGACCATGGGTCTCGCGGTCGACCCGCACGCGTACGACGAGTTGTACACCTCCGCCGGTCTGGTCCCGCCTCTCCACGAGGTCTACTCGGAGGGAACGATGAGCGTGTACCACCGGAGTGGCGAGCCGTGGGACTACGCGGGGTACGTCTCCTCCTTTCTGACCTCGTCTCTCCTGAAGCGCCCGATCGGCATCGCCAAGCTCCCGCCGGAGCTGGCGGCCGAGGGTACGGAGGTCGACCTGGAGGTCCAGGTCGTGCGCAGACCCGAGACGGTGCTGGCCCGCGTCGAACGCATGCCCTTCTACGACCCGCCCCGGAAGACGGCGCGGGTGACGACCCCCGCTGCGACCACTACAGGCCCGTCGACGTGACACGTGACGATCGGTACGACGCGATCGTCGTCGGCGGCGGGCACAACGGCCTCGTGAACGGGGCCTACCTGGCCAGGGCAGGCCTGCGCACCCTCGTGCTCGAGCGGCGCTCGATCGTCGGGGGCGCGGCGGTCACGGAACCCCTCCTCCCCGGCTACCGCTTTACGACCTTCTCGTACGCCATCAGCCTCCTTCGTTCCGACATCGTCCACGACCTCCGGCTCGTCGACCACGGCCTGATGGTCATGCCGATGGTGAACACCTTTCAGCCGGACCTCGACGGATCGTACCTCCTCCTCGGCGCGGACCCGTACGAGAACCTCCACCAGATCGGACGCTATAGTCCGGAAGACGCGGACGCCGCACTCGACCTGGACCACGGGATCGCGCGGCTGGTCCGTGCGCTGCAGCCGTGGATGGACCGGATCCCTCCGAACGTGGTCGGCACCGACCCCGCCGACGAGGCGCTGCTGGCGGCGCTCCGCTCGGACATGGGCGCCCTGCCGTCCGACCTTCGCTCCCTCCTCGACCGCTTCCTCACGACGAGTGCAGCCGAGATCCTCGACGAGACCTTCGAGTGCGAGTTGGTGAAGGCCCTCTACGCGTCGAGCGGGATCATCGGTACCCACGTCAGCGTCCGGGACGTCGCTTCCGGGATCGTTTGGCTCTTCCACAAGCTCGGATCGTACGACGGCGTCCCCGGTCAGTGGGGTTTCCACAAGGGCGGGAACGGCGGCTTCACGCAGGCGCTGGCGCGATCGTTCGAGGCCTTCGGTGGCACGATCCGCACCGAGGCGCCCGTAGCACGGGTCCTCTACGGCGACGGCACCGCACGCGGCGTCGAGTTGGCGGACGGAACCCGTATCGAGGCCGATGTCGTCGTGAGCGCATTGGACCCCCGCAACACCTTCTTCAACCTCGTGGAGCCGACCGATCTCCCCGCGGATCTCGTCCAGCACCTGGAGGGCTACCGGTATGACGGGTCGGCGGCCAAGGTGAATTTTGCTCTGGACGCCCTGCCGGCCTTCCCCGGTCTCGAGGGTCGGCCCGACGTCTTCCAGGGCTTCACGAACCTGGGGCCGTCCCTGCCCTGGCTCGAAGCGGCCTTCGCCGACTCCGCCGCTGGCCGATTCAGCCGTCGTCCTTTTCTCGACTGCTGCGTGCAGTCCACCATCGATCCGGAGATGTCGCCACCCGGAAAACACATCATGTCGTGTTTCGTGATGTACGCGCCGTATCATCTGGCCGACTCCGACTGGGACACGGAACGCGAGCCTCTGGGGGACGCCGTGCAGGAGACGCTGGCCGATTTCTTCCCCGGCTTCGACGACATCGTCGTCCATCGGGAGATCGTCACACCGCTCGACATCGAACGCGTCACCGGGCTGTCCGAGGGCAACATATTCGCGGGCGAGCTCTTCGCCGATCAGCTGTTCACGCACCGTCCGGCTCCGGGGTGGAACCAGTACCGAACACCGATCCCCGGCTACTACCAGTGCGGGTCCGGTACCCACCCGGGAGGCTGTGTCTCCGGCGGGCCCGGAATGCTCGCGGCACGCCAGATCTTGCGAGATCGTTCGCGCACACCCCAGAGTAGGCCATGACCTCCGATTCGAACCCGCGCACGATCGTTCTCGACGGAGAGACGGTTGCGTTCGAGCGGGGCGAGACCCTGTTCGAGATCGCGCAGCGTCACCGCCGGGACGTCCCGTCCCTCTGCTACGACGACCGCCTCGATCCGTTCGGGGGCTGCAGACTGTGCATCGTACAACTCGAGGGAGCGCGTAAGCCGGTCGCCTCGTGTACGACGAAAGCCGAGCCGGGGATGCGGGTCACGACGCACAACGCCACACTCGACATGCACCGTCGGGTCATCCTCGAGATGGTGGCCTCCGAGAATCGCGACGTCGACGTCGACGAGCTGTCGGGGTACGCCTCCCAGGAGATGTCGACCCTGCTCGACCGCTACGACGCGCGCTCGGGTCGCTTCGACGGCGCCCACTCCGGCACTTCGAGGCCCGACGACGGCAACCCGTTCATCCTGCGGGACTACGACAACTGTATCTCGTGCTACCGGTGTGTCCGGGTCTGCGCCGAGCAGGAAGGCGACTACGCCATCTCGGTGATGAACCGCGGCTTCGACACGCAGATCACCACCGAGTTCGGCGGCTTCCTCGAGGATTCGTCGTGCACCTTCTGCGGCCAGTGTGTGCAGACCTGCCCGACGGGAGCACTCGGGGACATCAAGGCGCTGCGCGCGAAGGACGTACCCGAACCGGTCGAGAAGACACGATCGGTCTGCCCGTACTGCGGCGTCGGTTGTGCGGTCGACATCCTCTCGAAGGGGGACAAGGTCGTCGGCATCCAGCCGGCCATGGACGGTCCCGCCAACGAGGGCGCGCTCTGCGTGAAGGGGCAGTTCGCCTTCGACTTCGTGCACCACCCCGACCGGTTGAAGACACCCTTCGTTCGCAACGATCACGGGCAACTCGTACCCGCTTCCTGGGACGAGGCGCTCGACAAGGCCGCCGCCGGACTCCTCGAGGCCGTGAACGAACACGGGCGCCACAGCCTGTACGCCGTCGCTTCGGGACGGGCGCCGAACGAGGCCGGCTACCTGATGCAGAAGTTCGTGCGGGCCGGGCTCGGCACCTCGTACATCGACAACTGTAGCCGTGCCTGACACGCTCCTACAGTCGCCGGTCTGGCGGCAACCATCGGACGGGGCGCCATGTCGAACCCGCTCCGAGACATGGAAAAGCCCGATGTAATCTTCTGCATCGGGACGAACATGACGGAGTGTCACCCCGTGGCCGCGACACGTCTCAAGAAGGCGATCGCGAACGGCGCCCGCATGATCGTGGCCGACCCCCGCGTCATCGGCCTCGTCGAGCACGCCGACATGCACCTCCAGCTTCGGGTGGGTTCGGACTCCGCCCTCCTACTGGCCATGGCGCACGTCATCCAGCGCGCGGGCCTGATCGATCCGGGCTTCATCGCGGAGCGCACGACCGAAGCCGAGGCGTTCCTCGAGCACGTGAAGGAGTTCACGCCCGAGTGGGCGTCCGAGATCTGCCGCGTCGAGCCCGCTCTCATCGAAGAGGCGGCCATCCTGTACGGCACCGCGGACCGTGGAGCGATCTACTACACGCTCGGCATCACCGAACACATCTGCGGCGTCGACAACGTGCAGAGTCTCTGCAACCTGGCCCTCATGACCGGCAACGTCGGCCGCGAGGGAACCGGCATCAATCCGATGCGTGGTCAGAACAACATCCAGGGTGCTGGGGACGTCGGGGCTATCCCGAACAACTACTGCGGCTTCCAGCCGGTCACCGACCCTGCCATCCAGGCCAAGTTCGAGAAGGCGTACGGTCGTGAGATCGACCGCGAGAAAGGGATCACCAAGGTCCGCGCGCTCGACGAGGCTGGAAAGAGCATCCGGGCCATGTTCATCGACGGGGAGAACACGGTCGTCACCGATCCCGATCGGGAGCACTGCGAGCACGCATTGAAGTCGCTCGACTTCCTCGTCGTCTGCGACCTCTTCATGACGGAGACCGCGGAGCTGGCCGACGTCGTCTTCCCCGCCACGGGCTTCACCGAGACCGACGGGACGCAGACGAACACCGAGCGCCGGGTCCAGCGACTCCGCCGGGCGGTGCCACCGCCCGGGGAGGCGAAGGCCGATTGGTGGATCATCTCCCGCCTGGCGCAGCGGATGGGCTTCCATGGCTTCGACTACACCGACGCCAGCGAGGTCTTCAACGAGTTGTGCCGCCTCTCGACGACCTACGCCGGCCTCGACTGGGATCGTGTCGAGTTCGGGGAGTACCAGTGGCCGGTCCCGGAGGAGGGACATCCCGGCACGCCACGACTGCACGAGGACGGCTTCATCAACGGTCGCGGCGTCTTCAAGCTCATCCGGTATCGCGACCCCGCCGAGACGATCGACGACGACTACCCCGTCTGGCTGACGACCGGACGCCGCCTGGAGTCGTACCACTCGAGGACGCAGACCGGCCGCTCCCAGGGCATCGACTACCTCCTTCCCGAGGAGGTCCTGGAGGTCCACCCGGACGACGTGACGGCGTGGGGTCTCGCCGACGGCGGTTGGGCGGAGATGGCCAGCCGCAGGGGCGCCGTGACGATCCGCGTGAAGGCGACCGAGCGCTCTCCGCGGGGCACCGTGTTCAGCTCGTTCTCCTTCAACGACGTGCCCGTGAACATCCTCACCGGAGCGGGCTACGACCCGGTGACGGACACCGCGGAGTTGAAGGTCTGCCCCGTGACCGTCCGGCCTGCATCGAAGAGCGGAGGGGTCGCGGCCGACTGAGGCGTTGAGGGGGCACGCACGGGGACACTAGCTTCTCCCCATGGCCAACCTCGCCGACGACGACGAGGAGGGAATCTCCCTCTTCCCGATGTTCAACATCCTCGCCTGCACGCTGGGCGTGATGGTGTTCATTCTGGCAACCGTAGCCACGGTCTCCCTCGGGGCCGACCGTGCGGTCGAACTCGTCGCGCACATCGCCCCCGACGAACCCGAGACGAGGCAACCGCTCTGGCTCGAGTGGGACGGCACCCGGCTCGGCGTGGTTCCGACTGGCCCCAGCGTGACGTTCGGACGTGACCTGCGTTCGATTTCGACGTGGAACGCCACCAACGAGTACATCTCGGCCACGGTCGCGGGATCTCCGCTCGGAGTGATGATCGCCGAAGCCGGACTCGATACGCAGAACGAATACGTCGTACTGCTCGTTCGCCCCACGGGCTTCAGAAACTTCCTGGAGGTCCAGAGCTACTTCGAGTTCCTCGGCCTCGATGTCGGCTACGAGCCGATCCCCCAGGAGTGGCAGCGGGTGGGAGTTCGGTGAGCCGTGTATAGGAAGCCACGCTCGAGCGAAGGCGCATCGATTCTGAACCTCGATTCGCTGATGGACATCCTTTCGTGTCTCGTCGGCGTGATGCTCTTTCTCGTGATCTACACGGTGCTCGAACTGGGCTCGACGTCTTTCGAAGTCTCGGTACCGACCCCCCGGGACCGGCCGATCGACAGCCGCCGCTTGTTCGTCGTCGTGAATGACGAGACGGTGCGGGCCATGAATTCGTCTCAGCCGGTTTCGGACCTCCTCACCTTCCTGGCGGGAGCAGAGGTCTCCGACCTACCGGAGCGCGTCGCGGAAGCGAATCTCAGCCCGCCGACGGACAACTACTTCCGCTACCGAATCGACTACGATCGCAACGCCGCGCGCGTGAGCGAGCAAGTGCGAGACTACACGATCCTCGTCTCGGAACTCCCGGGAGAGGTCGGAGAGCGTTTGGACGCTCTCGATGGCGCCTCTCGCTTCGAGGCCGAACTCGAAGCTTTGGAGCCCGACTTCTTCTGGATCGAGTTCGCCGTCGACAGCATGAGCGTCGACGTCTTCCGACGGGCTCGGGACATCGCCGAAACACGAGGCTTCGCGACTCGGTGGGTGCCGCTCGACCTGACCTTCCCCCTCTCCTACTCTCTGACCGAGGACCGAGAGGGCCCCAATGCACGCAACACCCTATCAAAACCCCTGAGGTGATCCGGTGACCGACGAGCAGAACCCCGACACCAGTGCGCCGAACTCGCCGACCACGGACGAGGTATCGAGCGAGTACCTGGCGGCTGCCGATGCCGCTGCGGCCGCAGGGCGGGCTCACGAGTCGACCGTGAAGCGAGGACGCAGGGCGCGCCCCGCAGAAGCCATCGTACCCTTCCTGAGCGGCCTGGTCTTCACGGTTCTCCTGCAGCTCGTCATCGACAACGCGGTGGCGGAGACGGCCTACCTGTACCGCCTGTTCCGTCCGCCGGGCGGGTGGGTCATGAGCATCGTTCCGGCCATGATCGTCTTCGTACTCATCTGGACGATCGTCGACCTGGCCTGGAAGGCGTTCGAGGGCGCCCGGAACGAAGCCGACCTCGAGATTCGTGAGGTGCGGAAGCTGCCCCGAACGATCGCACGGGAGTCCATCGAGTCGGCTCAGCGTCGCCTCATGTCTATGGAGGGGCGCGAGCGTCCGGTCATTCGGCGCCTCCTTTGGCTGCTGCACTACCTCGAGAGCAACGAAGACGCGCAGCGGACACACGAGTTGCTGCGACACCAGTCGGATCTCGACGCCGACACGGCTGCGGCCGGGTATCGAACCGCCAAGCTCTTCATCTGGGCGATGCCGATCCTCGGCTTCGTCGGGACCGTTCTCGGGATCTCCCTGGCCGTCGGTGGCTTCTCCGA
>JAUIKL010000079.1 GCA_030430625.1 Gemmatimonadota bacterium | reverse complement strand
CTCACCGTTCTTCGTCTCGAGCGTTTCGGCCTTCAGTCGCTCCGCCTCCAGGCGCTCGACGAGGACCTCGACCGCCCGTTCCAGACGTTCGAACGCCGCGTCCTCGGGTCGATCGCCCGAGGCGGCCGCACCGTTCCCCTTACCCGCGTCTGGTGACACCGAGATCCTCCTCGAGTCGCTTGAGCACCACCTGAACCCGCTTGTCGACGTCCTTGTCCTTCAGGGTCCGGGTCGGTGAACGGAAGCGCAAGCGGAAGGCGATCGATCGGCTCGCTTCCGACACCCCCTCGCCCGTGTAGACGTCGAACAGCTCCACCGACTCCAACTCTTTGCCGGCAGCCTGCTCGATATGGGCCCGAACGTCGGCCGCGGCCAGGGTGTCGGGCACTGTGAGTGCGAGATCGCGCTCCGACGCGGGGAAGGTCGGCAGCGGAAGGTGCGTGACCACGGGACGGGCGGGTGGTATTTCGGGAAGCCGGACTTCCAGCCCCCACACGTCACCCGCCCACACGGGGGTGTCGACCGCACCGTCCACGATCCGTCCGGCGAAGCCGACCACGGCTCCGTCCGGATCCACGATCTCGAGACTCAGCTCAGGGTCGAAGTGACGCGGGATCGCACGCCCGGCCGCGTCGGTCCCGTCCGTCCCGCCGTGGGGTCGTACCTGGCCACTCCCTCGGAAGACGATCTTCGTGACGACCTCGGACAGGGCCTTCAGGTCCCACACCTCGATCGGTGCGTCCGGCTGGGACCAGTGCGACGGCGCCCGGAGTCCGGTCAGGACCGTGGCCACATGGGTGGCTTCGTGGGGCGCCTCCCCGGCTCCCGCTCGACGGAAGGACGTGCCGATCTCGAAGAGTCGGGCGTCACGGTTGCCGTGGGCCAGATTGTGTTCGATCCGTCGAAGAAGGGCCGGCAGGAGCGCGGCGCGCATGAACGGCTCGGTCGACGCCAGGGGGTTGGAGACCTCGACGTCGCCCTCCCCAGGAGGGGCAAAGGCCGGCGTATGCGCCTCCAGAAGCCCCTCGGCGACCAGCCCGGCACGGAGCTCGTCCTCAAGGAGGAAGAGAGGGTGATCGGGCACGGTGCCGGGACGGGCGGGTCCCAGGGTGTCGGGGAACTGGTCGAAACCGTGCGTCCGCGCGACCTCCTCGATCAGATCGACTTCCCGGGTCACGTCGTAGCTCCGGTACCCCGGGACCCGAACCTGAAGGACCGTGTCGGGGCCTCCTGTCGGCGCTTCCCCGGCTCGCGCCCCCTCCACCACGAAGCCGAGAGGTCGGAGCAAGGACTCCACGGCCTCCGCATCGAACGGAATCCCCAACACGCGCTCGATCCGGGAGAGCCGCAGGTCGACGACCGCGCTCACGAAGGGGGTGGGACAACAGTCCAGCCCCGGACCGTCGACCTCTCCGCCGGCCGTGGCCAGAATGACGGCCAGGCAGCGCTCGATCGCGGCCTTCATCCCCTCCGGGTCGACCCCGCGCTCGAAACGGTAGGAGGCATCGGTGCTCATCACGAGGGCCCGGCGCGTCCGACGGATCTGCTTGGGCTCCCACAGCGCCGCTTCGAGGAGGACGTTCGTCGTGTCGTCCTCGACTTCCGAGTCGAGCCCGCCCATCACACCTCCGATCCCGACGGGCCCGTCCGCGTCGCACACCATCAACATCGAGGGCATGATGGCGCGCTCCTCTCCGTCGAGCGTGGAGAAGGTACTCTCGGATTCGCCCGCGAGACGGACCGTCAGGGAGCCCCCACCGACACGATCGAGGTCGTACGCGTGCATCGGCTGCCCCAACTCGTGCATGACGTAGTTGGTCGCGTCGACGACGTTGTTGATCGGGCGGGCGCCCATACCGCGCAGCCGCTCCTGCAGCCACGCCGGGGACGGTCCGACCTTCACACCGCGGATGATGATTCCGAGAAAGCGGTGGCAGAGCGTCGGCTCGGAGATCTCGATCGTCACCCCGCGGGACGCCACTCGGCTCTGACCGACGGTGTACTCGATCCGGTCACCCGGCTCCCGGGCCCACTCCGGGCCGCCGGGGATCTCGGCCAGGCGAACCGCCCCACCCTCGTCGGACGCCAACTCGCGCGCGACACCGGCGTGGGACAGGAGGTCTCCGCGGTTGGCGGTGATCTCGACGTCGAGGGTGGCGTCGTCGAGGCCCAGGGCACCGACGAACGAGTCCCCCGGTGTGAAGTCACCCTCGAGTTCGAGGATCCCGTCGTGCTCCTGGCCGAGACCCAACTCCCTGGCCGAACACAACATGCCCTGCGACACCTCACCCCGGATCTTGGCCTTCTTGATCTTGAAGTCGCCCGGGAGCACCGCACCGACGGGCGCAAACGGATAGAAGGTGCCCCCCTTCACGTTGGGAGCACCGCACACGACCTGGACGACGCCGTCCCCACCGTCGACCTCGCACACGGACAACCGATCGGCGTTCGGGTGCTGCGCGGCGGAGAGGACCTTCCCCACCACGATGTCGGCCAGGGCCTCACCGGGGCTGACGATTTCGTCGACCGGCGCACCCCGCAGTGCGAGGTGACCCGCCACGTCCTCCGCCGACCCCTCGAGCCCAGGGACCATCTCCTTCAAGAGCCTCAGAGACACGTTCACGAGAACTGCTCCAGGAAGCGGACGTCGTTCTCGAAGAAGGTCCGGAGGTCGTCGACGCCGTGTTTCATCATGGCGATCCGTGCCGGCCCCATGCCGAAGGCCCACCCCGTATACCGTTCGGGGTCGTAGCCCGCGTTGGCGATGACGTTGGGATCGACCATGCCAGCTCCCATGATCTCGAGCCAATCCGTTTCGTGGCGCGACCCATCGGGGCGCGTGATGACCCGTTTCACGTCCACTTCGGCGCTCGGTTCCGTGAAGGGGAAGAAGGACGGTCGAAAACGAACCTGCGTGTCGGGGCCCCAGTAGCGTCGTGCGAACTCGGCCAGGGTGGCCTTGAAGTCGACGAAGCTCACCCCCTCGTCGACGACGAGACCCTCGATCTGCATGAACGCCGGTGTGTGCGTGGCGTCGTACGTATCCCGACGGTAGACCCACCCGGGCGCGATGATGCGTATCGGCGGATCGTACTGCTCCATCGTGCGCATCTGGACCGGGGAAGTGTGGCTGCGCAGGAGCACGGAGTCCACGAGGTAGAGGGTGTCCTGCTCGTCCGCCGCCGGGTGGTCGAGCGGTGTGTTCAGCGCCTCGAAGTTGTACCACTCGGTGTCGGCCTCCGGCCCCCGGGCTCGGCTGAAGCCGAGGTCGCGGAAGATGTGCCAGATCTCGTCGACCGCCTGGGTGATCGGGTGGAGTCCGCCTTTCCAGCGCGGGCGCGACGGAAGGGACAGGTCGAGCCCCCCTGCTGCAGCCGGTCCCGCGAGCGCCGCCGACCGTTCCTCGAGGGCGGTCGATACCACCGACTTCACCTGGTTCGCCCTCTGGCCGACCTTCGGCCGCATCGCCGGGTCGAGCTGTCCGAGTCCGCGGAGAATCGCGGAAATTCGCCCATCCGAACGGCCGAGGTAGGTGACGCGAACCCTCTCCAGGGTATCGCCGTCCTCCGCAGCCTCGATGGCGGCAAGTGCTTCGGCTTCGAGCGCGGTCAGTGCGTCGATCGGATTCGAGTCGGACATGCCGTTCGGATACGCCGATTTCGGGGTCTTCCGCGCCCGGTCGGGCGGCGGAGCGGCCCGAAAGCTATCACGCACGCCGGAGGTGGACTACCGCCTCTTCCGGCCCCGAATCCGGCCCCTAGCCGTCTTCCAGCCGGTACGTCTCGATGCTGTCGAGTCGGACCTTGCCACGAACGAAGATCCCGTTGCCCCTGGCGACTTCCTGCTCGTTGGAGTCGTAGGCCACCGATTCGGCGATGATCTGGCTCCGAGTGGCGTTCACGACATGGCCGACGGATCGAATGATCCCCTCCGACACGGGCCGGGTGAGGTAGGTCGTGAAGGACGTCGTCACGATGAAGACATCCTCTTCGATGGAGGCGGCCGCAAAAAAGGCCGCATCGTCCAGCATCTTCCACGTCACGGAGCCGTGGATGGCGCCCGCGGGGTGGAAGAACGCCGGCACCACTTCCATCGAGATCTCCGCGAGCTCGCGCGAAACCTTGATCGTCGGCCAGTAGAACTCGTTGATGGGCGCGCTCAGATACATCCGTTCGAGCGCCGCATAGTGGGCCTGGCGCCCCTGGCTCGTCCCCTTCGTCATGTGCGGATCCTCCTCATCGCCCGGCTCCTGGTTGCGCACCCGGATTTTCTCGTTCGAGCCCCACCGAGAGCAACGGCGTAGCTCGATACAGCAGGGCTGCGCCCCCCACGGTCAATTCCCACACGACCTCCCCCGCCCCGTCGACCTCGTACACGACGATCGGCCCGGTCGACGGGAGGCCGCCGAAGTCCGGGCTCGTTCCGAAGGCGATCACCGTGTTTCCGTTGGCCAGGCGCTGCGTCGATCCGACGATGGGCGCGAAGATCTCGGGGTCCGGGCGGAACTCCCACACCACTTCGGCGGTCTCGGCTCCGCGATCGAGGCTGAGCTCGATGGCTCGGGAGAACTGCCCTCCGCCCGGCCGATCGAGCCCGTTGTCGAAGAGGAGGACTCGATCGGTGGCGATCTCCTCCGCCGTGTGCTGCCCGGCATCCATGGCGCCGTCCGCCACGTCGAAGGTGGTGTGCGGCCCTCCGAGGACCCACTCGATGCTGCTGAAGTCTGCGGAGATCGACGCGACTTCATGGGTCCAGAAGTTGGAGATCAGGACGTTGCCCCGCGGCCCGTACCTCAGAGCGTTGGCGTGGAGCCAGTCCCACGGCGCGGTCCGCTCCCCCCGATGGTCGACGGGGGACCAATGGTCGAACGACGACCAGAGCTTCGTCAGTTCGTCCGACTCCCAATCCCAGCGCCAGATGGCCTCACCGGTCCACACCGTGTCCGAGACGGTCGCCGTATCGTGCACGAGGAGAAGGAGTTCCGTTCCTCCGGCCGAGACGACGTCGTGGTGCACGTTGAATGTCCCGAGGCCGGTCCGAGCGGCCGCCTGGTCTTCGGTGATCCACGCCTCCACCAATTGGTTGGGACCGACGATCTGAATCATCTCCGAGGTGTTGATGGCGAAGCCCCGGCCATCGGGGAGAGGGGCCAGGCCGTGGAGCAGGTCGTCCCGTCCCTCCCGGTACCAGACGATCTCCCCTTCCGCGTCGACGATGACCGGGGTCCCCGCCAGCACGGGCGAGGTGATCTCGAGGACCGTCAGAGGAAGAGTCGGGGTGCCAGAGACCGAGAAGTCGAGGGCCGCCAGCTCTGCGGGGAGAGGCGCGGTGTGGAAGGAGAAGCTTCGTATGGCCCCGTCCGAACCGTCGCTCCCCGAAGCGGTCACCACGACATCGTAGGTCGTGCCGCCCCGAAGACGCACGAGATCGAAGCCGTGCTCGGTGGCGGGCCCGATCGACTCGAGAAGAAGCGAGGACACCCCCACGGCCCCGTACGACACCGTCACCGAACCCGGCCGATCCAGCTCGACCCTCAAGTCCCGCGCGACGGTCACCCCCACGCTCGGCTCGGAGAGGGAGACGAAGGTGGGCGAATCTGCGCTCGTAGGAGCGTCCTCACACGCTCCCGCGGCCAGAACGAAGGCCAGAACGACGAACGGGCCCCGGGACCGAAGTCCCGAGGCCCGCCCGATATCCGACGTGGAAGCCCGCTTCGGCCCTGCGGCCGCGGCGCGCCCTTCCAACTCAGCCGGCCTTGGCGGCCAAACCTTCCTTCGCCTGGGCCACGATGGCCGCGAACGCTTCCGGGTTGCGGACCGCGATGTCGGCGAGCGCCTTCCGGTCGAGCTCGATCCCCGCGTGCTTGAGGCCGTTGATGAAGCGGGAGTACGACATGTCGTGCTCCCGGACCGCCGCGTTGATTCGGGCGATCCAGAGGCGGCGGAAGTTCCGCTTCTTCTTCTTGCGGTCCCGATAGGCGTGCTCCCACCCCTTCTCGACCGCATCCTTGGCCGTCCGGTACAGGTTCTTGCGACCGCCGAAATACCCTTTGGCGGCCTTGAAGACCTTCTTCTTTCGCTTGTTCCGCGCTACGGCGGAGGTTGCTCTAGGCATCGGTCAGCCTCCTCAGGAGCCGTAGGGTAGGATCTTGTTGAGCTTCTTCTCGTCGGCCTTCGAGACGAGATCGGGCTGACGCAGGCGGCGCTTCCGCTTGGTCGTCTTCTTGGTCAGGATGTGGCTCTTGTTCGAGCGCATCCGCTTGAGCTTACCCGTGCCGGTCTTCTTGACCCGCTTCGCGGCACCGCGGTGCGTCTTCATCTTCGGCATTGCGTCTACGACTCCGTGTCTCCCCGATGGAACCGGGGGTGATTCTTCAGCTTTTCAGCGGAGCGAGGACCATCGACATGATCCTCCCTTCCATGTTCGGGTTGGACTCCACCTTGGCGATGTCCTGTAACTCTTCGATCACCCGGGAGAGCACTTCCATCCCGATCTCCGGGTGCGTGACCTGACGACCCCGAAACATCATCGTCAGCTTCACCTTGTTGCCTTCTTCCAGGAACCGCTTCGCGTGTCCCACCTTGAAGCGGTAGTCGTGATCCTCGATCCCGGGCCGGAACTTCACCTCTTTGACCTTGATCACGTGCTGCTTCTTGCGCGCCTCGCGGCGTGCCCGGTCCGCCTCGTACTTGACCTTGCCGTAGTCCATCATCTTGACCACGGGGGGGCGGGCGTCGGCCGCTACCTCGACGAGATCCATTCCTCGCGCTTCGGCCCGTTCCCGGGCTTCGTCGATGGAGACGATGCCGATCTGCTCGCCATCGTCCTGGATGAGCCGCACGGGGCTGATCCGAATCTGGTCGTTGACGCGAGTCCGCTTGTCGATTTTTGCTACCTCCGTTGGAGACTTCGTACGAACACCTTCCGGTGCTCACCAAAAACAAAACGGCCCGAGACGTGACTCGGGCCGTCCGCGAAAAGGACACGGGCTACGCGGCGCGTGTCAGTTCCGTACGACCCTCATCCGGCCCCTGTAGAGCCCTGAGGGTGGAGCCGGCGGTTGACGGCTCACTTCCTCTATTGTCCCCGTCCTGTGGACGGACCGGAAAGATGTCGGGCTGGCGCGACCGGGTCAACGGTCAATCGCGCCGACAGTCCGCGCGCAATCCCAGCGCTGTCGTCACATCCGCCCAATCGAACGCGGAGAGCGCCTGATCGTCGTGAATGGCGTACAGCACACCGGCCGGAAAGCCGGGCACCGGGCCCAACTCGAAGGTCGCCCCATCCGTGTTCGTGGTCACCGCGCCGCGGAAGACGCCGAGCGGCTCGTAGCTGGCCCGATCGTAGACCCGGAAGAGGGTGACATCGGGCTGCTGGTCGGTCAGGACCCAGTACCCCGCATCCGTGCCGCATCGAACGAGGACGATCCCCTCGGGGTCCCCCTCGATCACCGGAGCACCCAGTTGCCGGCCCCGGTACGCTCCGTCGAAGTCGTATTCGAGGTACGATCTCCGGCTCTCGTCGGCCACGAGTACACGCCCCATGTCCGGGTCGACCTGGATCGACTCGACCACCCGGAGGGCGCCCTCCCCGTCGGGCTCGCCGAAGGTGGCGTGGGCCCGGACTTCCGGCGCCGCGCCGGACCGCAGCGTGACGTGGAAACGGTGGAGTCGGTTCGTGAGGTCGTCGGGCACGACGTCTTCGACGTCCTCGTAGTCGTCCGTCACCCACAAGGTCAGATCCTCGGCGCTGCCGCTCGTCGCGAGGCCGTAGGGGTAGCGGAGCTCGTCCGCGCCGAACGAACCGAGTGGGGTCCCCTCGGGCATCTCGAGGACCTGCACCCGGTGGTTGTCCCGTTCGACGACGAGGGCGAAGTCACCCACGACAAGAACCCCGTTGGGGCGGTCGAAGTCGCCGGGCGCCGCCCCCTGGGTGCCGAAGGAGCCGACCCGTTCCCCCGACGCTCCGTCGAAGAGCTGCAGGTCGTGGGTGCCCTTGGCCGTCACCAGGACGACGGACTGTGCGCCGTCCGTCCAGAGCGCCGGGGTGTCGACGTCCCAGAGGGTGTCGGCCACCGTGACCCACCGCTCGTCGATGACGTGCACGGCGGGCTCGCTGGCCAGCGCGGCCGGGGCATCCCCGGTCCCGTCCTCGGCCCCGCCCTCCCCCCCGCAGCCGATGGCTGCGAGGGCGAGGACCGTGGCGGTGGCGCTACGTGTCGAACCGATCATCGGAGGTCCGCCTTGATGCCGAGCTGGACGCGACGGTTGTAGTACTCCTCCTGCATCAGGCGGTCGCTCACGCCCTGGAAGTAGCGCAGGGGCTGGTCGGTCAGGTTGTTCGCCTCGAAGAAGGCACGGATGGTCGGGGTGAGCCGGAACTCACCGTTCATGTCGACCGTGACCGCACGATCGTAGTAGCGGTCGAAGAAGGCCTCGTCACCGACCTCACCGGGGTCGATGAACGAATCCTGGAAGTTGACCGAAGCGCGAAGCGACAGGCCGGCGCGGTCGAACGAGAGGGAGCCGTTGGCGGTGTGCTTCGACGTGCCGGGCAGCGGGAGGTCTTCGTTCTCCCGACCGGGGATCGGGAGGCCGTCGACGCTGGACTCGTTGAAGGTGTAGTTGGCGTAGATGCCGAAGCCGAACGGAAGTGCCCGCTGCACGGCGACCTCGAAGCCGAGGATCGATGCCGAACCACCGTTCTCGGGGCGCGTGATCTCGTCGAAGGTGTTCCCGGTCACCGGGTCGACCGCGTCGTCGAGTGTGTAGCCGAAGATGAAGTCGCTGATGTCCTTGTAGAACACGCCGCCGCTGATGATGCCGACGGATGGGAAGAAGTGCTCGACCATCACGTCGAAGTTCATCGACTTCGTCGCCTCGAGGTCCGGGTTTCCGACCTCGAGCTCGCTGTCGGCGTTGTTCACGAAGCGGTACGGCACGAGGTCGTAGTAGTTCGGCCGGGCGATCGTGTTCGTCCAGGCAGCGCGAACGTTCGTCCGCGGGGAAACACGCAGCGTCCCGAGCAGCGACGGGAAGACGTTCGTGTACTCCTTCATCCCGCTCGTCGGCGAGAACGATTCGTCATCGTCGATGTACTCGAAGCCCGAGTACTCGACCGTCGTCGCCTCGACGCGGACACCGGCGATCACCTCGAGCTTGTCGCCGATCTTCTGCTCGACCATGGCGTAGCCGCCGAGGATCTGCTCGTCGGCGTCGAAGTTCGCCGGGATGAACTCGTCGAGGACCTGTTCACCATCGAACTGGGCCGCGTCGGTGAGGTCGAGGCCACCGAGGTAGCTGCCCGTAGCCAACTCACCCACCTGGTAGTTGCCGGCCCGGAAGTCCGGGTTGGAGTAGTCCGCGATCGACGCGTCCGCCAACGATCCGATCGAGTTCGCGTCGTACTCGTAGAAGTCGTTCTCCCGGACCTTGTTCTTGTCCCGGAGGCGCCCGCCGAAGGTCAGCTCCGTGCGGCCCTCCGCGAGCGGAATCGACAGGTCGATGCGGCTGTTGATGTCGCGATCGCGCGTGTCCTGGAACTCCTCGGTCAGCTCGTCCAGCTCGAAGTCCGCCGGGACCGTAGCCGGTAGACCGAAGACCGGACGACGGGTGTCACTGATGTTGGCCGTGACCGGCACGTCCTCCTGGATGAAGAGGATGTAGCGCTCGTTCGGGCGCACCTCGGACGCGCGCGCCCACTGCGCCGACCAGGTCAGAAGCGCTCCACCGAAGATGTGCTCACCCGTCAGGGAGTGGCTTTGGGTCCTCTGGTCCTCGAGGCGTCGGTTGTCGATGCGGTCGTTGCCCAGTCCGCCCTTCGACTCGCGCTCGACCTCGGCCATGGTGTTGCCGGAGCCGTCCGGTTCGTCCATCGCGATGACCAGGCGGAAACGGTTCTCCCAATCGTCCCGGTGGTTGTAGATCGACCGCCAGGTCAGGGTGTTCGCGTCGTCGAGGCGAAAGTCGAGTCCGGCCGACAGGCTCCGCCGGACACGGCGAACCTGGTACTCGCGGATCTGGAACTCCTCGACGAAGGCACCGTTGCCCTCGTCGGCCCACTCGGCCTCGATGTTGTCGGAGCCGAGTTGATGATCGAAGTAGGAGCCGCTCAACACCACGCCGAGTCGATCGTCGGCGAACCGGTCCGCGAAGATCCCCGAGCCGATGAACATCGGATCGTCGGAGATGAAGTTCCGCCCACTCCCCAGGGTGGCGGAGATCCGACGCTCGGCCGGCGCAGCGCGGGTCACGAGGTTGACCGCCCCGCCGATGGCGTCGGCGTCCATGTCCGGGGTCAGCGCCTTCGTCACCTCGACCTGGGACACCATGTCGGAGGGCACCAGGTCCAGCTGCACCTCGCGGACCTCGGCCTCGGCCGAGGGGATCCGCTCACCGTTGATCATGACCGAGTTCAGTCGAGGCTCCGTGCCCCGGATCAGACCGAAGCGGGCCTCGCCCTGATCCTGGATGACGACGATTCCCGGGATCCGCTTGACCGCGTCACCGATGTTGGCGTCGGGGAAGCGTCCGATCTGGTCGGATGCCACGACGTTGGTGATCGTCGAGGACGCCTGCTGCTGGCCCAGCGCCGCGGCCTGCCCACGGCGGCGGCTGACGACGGTGAGTCCGTCGACATCGATCGCCTGGGGCGTCAGAGCGATGCGAACGCCGACGACCCCGCCGGTCACGTTCACGTTCTGTGTCGTCGTGCCGTAGCCGAGGTAGGTGATCGACAGGGTCTGCGCGCCGGTCGACACACCCCGAAGAGCGAAACGGCCATCGGCGTTCGACACCGTGCCGACATCCGTGCCCTGCACGCGGACGGTGACACCGGAGAGGGCCAGACCGGTCTGGGCGTCGAGCACCGTTCCGACAATCGACGCGGACTGCGCCGACGCGCCGGTCGGCAGACCCAGAAGAACTGAAAGACTGAGCAGGAGGGCGAACCCCGCTCGCACGCGAACACGCATGACGTACCCCGAAACGTTGGAAGCGAAGCGACGGTGAATCCATCGCTGCTGGGAACGTCACGACCCTCTGTCGCGAGACGGTGCATGTCGTGTCACGACTCCAAGACGCCGAGGTCACGGGTCGTGTGACCGACAGGTGCACCTCGGGTACCGAACGGCGCCGGGTCGCGGATCGACGGGCCGAAGGCCACGCGACGACCCGCGTGTTACGTGAGCGACCTCGTCCGTATCTCTTCGGTGACGACGGCCGCGAAGTCCTCCCGGGGCATGACCTCCTGCTTCTTCCCCTTGCCCCGCTTCCGCACGGCCACCGTGCCGTCCGCGGCCTCCCGTTCACCGACGACCGCCATGTACGGCACCTTGAGCGTCTCCGCTTCGCGGATCCGG
>JAUIKL010000078.1 GCA_030430625.1 Gemmatimonadota bacterium | reverse complement strand
GTCGTCAGACCGTAGTCCTGAATCTTCTGGCTGATCGCCTTCGAGTACGTGGCGTAGCAACGAGCCAGCGTCACCCACAGACGTAGGGCGACGTCCTGTTCGTCGGTCCACTCACGAGCGGCCGGCTTGTCGACGTTCTTTTCGGCAGTCACGGTTCCCCGATCCATCTCGGCTCTCCCCATATACGACGGACGTCTAGATGTGGATTGCACGCCCGAGCGCCGCAAGGGCGCCTTCGGCCACACCCTCGGACAGCGTCGGATGCGGGTGCATCGCCTTCTCCATCTCCTCGACGGTCGACTCGAGGTGGCGGCCGACGACGAACTCGGCGATCAACTCGGTCGCGTGCGGACCGACGATGTGCGCTCCGAGAATCTCCGAGTACTCCTTGTCCCGGATCACCTTCACGAAGCCCTCGCTGTGGCCGGAGGCCACCGCTCGACCACTTCCGACCCACGGGAACTTCCCGACCTCGATGTCGTGGCCGGCTTCCTTTGCCTGGTCCTCCGTGAGTCCGATCGACGCGACCTCGGGGTGGCAGTAGGTGCAGTTCGGAACGTTCGAGTAGTCGACCGTGCCGTGCCCTTCGCCCGCCAGGTATTCGACGCAGACGATGCCCTCGTGGCTCGCCTTGTGAGCCAGAAGCTGGTTTCCGGCCACGTCGCCGATGGCGTACACACCGGGAACGCTGGTGCGGAGCTGCTCGTCGACGACGACGAAGCCGCGCTCGTCGGTCTTCACTCCGGCAGCGTCGAGTCCGATATCCTCGGAGTTCGGAACACGACCGACGGCCGAAAGCACGTAGTCGACGTCCAGGCTCTGAAGCTCACCCTTGGCGTCCTTGTACGTGACGGTGACGCCGTCGCCCTTGATGTCCGCGCTCTGGAAGAAGGCTCCCGTGTGCACGTCGATTCCGCGCTTCTTGTACGTGCGCTCGACGAACTTCGAGACCTCTGCGTCCTCGAGGGGAAGGATGCGGTCGGCGGCCTCGACGATCGTCACCTTCGTGCCGTACGACGCGTAGACGTCGGCGAACTCCATGCCGATGGCGCCAGCGCCGACGATGAAGAGCGACTTCGGGGCCTCGGTCTGCATGAGAGCACCCGTCGACGACCAGATGCGGTCTTCGTCGATCTTCAGGACCGGGAGATCGCGGGGACGAGAGCCCGTCGCGATGATCACGTGCTTGCCGGTCGCCACGGTCTTCGTGCCGTCCTCGGCCGAGACCTCGACCTTACCCCCGCCCTGCAGGCGGCCGTATCCCTTGAGGTGCGTGACCTTGTTCTTCTTGAACAGGTGGCCGATACCGCCGGTCATCTGCTTCACGACGCGCCGGCTACGCTCCTGTGCCGGCCCGAGGTCGTACGTGACGTCCTTGGCGATGATCCCGTGCTTCTCCCCGTCCTTCATCTCGTTGACGAGGAGCGCACTCGTGAGAAGGGCCTTCGTCGGGATACACCCGATGTTGAGGCACACACCGCCGAGGTCCGCGGCCTCGACACACGCCACGCTCAGGCCGAGCTGCGCGCCACGAATCGCGGCCACGTAGCCGCCAGGTCCACTTCCCAGAACGATCAGATCGAAGGAGTTGCCAGCCACGTTCGGCCTCGCTTATCGGCAGAGTAAAGCGGTTTCTGCACGGTTGTATTTGTTGGGCGCCCGAAGGTAGAGCCTGCCCATGTGAACGGTAAAGATAACCATCTGACCACGAGCGCTAGCCGACGAGTGGTGCCGCCGTGCGACATTGGTGAGCTTCCGGCATGAGTTCACTCGACGTCGCGTTCATCGTTCAAGGCGAAGGCCGCGGACACATGACGCAGGCGTTGGCACTCGCGGCGTATCTGCGCGATGCCGGACATCGGCTGACACGCGTGCTCGTCGGGCGCAGCCCGTACCGATCGGTGCCCTCGTACTTCACCGAGGGGATCGACGCCCCGGTCGAGGAGTTCGACGCACCCACGCAGGTTCCGGACCGCGAGGGCAAGGCTCTGAGCGTGCCTCGGACCGTGGTCGATGCGGCGAGAAGGTCACCGAGCTTCGTGCGGTCCATGGTCCGGATCGCAGAGCGCACGGGCGACGTCGACGTCGTGGTCAACTTTCTCGACCTCCTCGGCGGGGCCTCCCGGCGCCTCTTTCCGACGGACGTCCCGGCCCTGGCCATCGCTCACAACCACCTGTTCATGCACCCCGTGTTGTCGAACGCTCCCGGCCCCGACCGGATTCGGCGCTGGGTGCTCGCGTACGCCAAAGCCACGACGAGCCGAAGCGAGCGGACGCTGGCCCTGTCGTTCGACGCCCTCCCCGACTACGCCCCGCTCGGTCTCCGCGTCGTCCCGCCGCTGATACGTCCCAACCAGGCGCACCACGAGGTGCGAGACGACGGACACCTCCTGGCATACGCCTTGAACCCGGGGTACGGGGTGGAGTTGTCGCGTTGGGCCGCGTCCCGACCGGATGTCCCGGTTCGCTGTTTCGTCGATGGTGGGGCCGCCGCTCTACCGGAGGAGGCCGGCCAGGCCATCGACGTACACGACCTCGACGCCGAACGCTTTATGGAGTCTCTGGCGACTTGTCGAGCGTATGTCGGGTCAGCCGGCTTCGAGTCGATCTGCGAAGCGTTCTGGTTCGGCAAGCCCGTGCTGGCAGTCCCGACCGAAGGGCAGTTCGAGCAGACGTTGAACGCATGGGACGCAGAGCGCGTCGGTGCAGCGCGCGGTGGCACCTACGCCGACCTCGATGCGCTATGGGACACCACGGCCCCGCCGGCAGCCGATCGTGTCGACGCATTTCGAGCCTGGGTGGCCTCCGGCCCGGACGTGTTCGTACGCGAGGTCGAACAGGTGGCGGCGGGTACGAGGGACAAAGGGACGAGCGGCGTACGATGACCGGACGGAGGGTGATGGGATGATCCGAGTCGAGCAGGTGGACGGAAGGCGCGGCGTTTCGCGCTTCGTTCAGGCCTGGTGGGACGTCCGGGAGCGATCCGGGGCGGGGCTGGCCAACGGAAGCCGGGACCGGGCCGTTGCGCCCCTTCGCCTCGTCGTCAAAGACAGTCTCGACGACCGGAAGAACCCGTTCTACCGCAACGCCGACCGCGCCCTGTTCCTCGCCGTCGACGAAGGGGGCCAGACCATCGGGCGAGTGGCGGCCATCGAGAATCGAGCCCACAACCGCCACCACCGGGACAGGGTCGGCTTTTTCGGATTCTTCGAGTGTGTGGACGACGCCGGGGCTGCCCGGGCGCTCCTCGAAGCGGCCGAGGGTTGGCTTGCAGCCCGCGGACTGGAGGAGTGTCGCGGGCCGATCTCTCCGTCCATGAATCACGAGTCCGGACTTCTCGTCGATGGTTTCGAGACGCCGCCCGTCCTCATGACCCCCTGGAATCCCGCGTACTACGCTTCCCTCATCGAGGATGCGGGTTACGAGAAGGTCCAGGACCTGCTGGGATACGACATCCCCGCTGATCGGGGGCTCGCCGTCCCCGAGCGGATCGGGCGCCTCGCGGAGCGAACGCGTAAGAGAACCGGAATTCGCTTTCGGGCTCTCGACGTCGGGATCCTCGAACGCGAAGCTGAGAAGGTACTCGACCTCTACTGTGACGCATGGTCAGGAAACTGGGGGTTCGTCCCACCGCCCTGGGACGAGTTCTGGCACACGGCCAAGGATCTCAAGTCCGTGCTGGTTCCCGAGTTCTCGTTCGTGGCCGAGGTCGAGGATGAGATCGTCGGCTTCATGATGTTGGCCCGAGACCTCAACCAGGTTCTCACGTCCGTGCCTTCCGGCCGGCTGACCCCCGCCACTCTGTTCAAGCTCCTGACTCGCCTGCCGAAGGTGCGGCGCGGTCGGATCATCCTGCTGGGCCTTCGCGCCGAATACCGCCACAAGGGCATCTTCCCGCTCTTTGCCTACGAGGCGGCGCGCCTGGCCCAGGAGACGGGCTTCAGGGGAGCCGAGGCGTCGTGGATCCTCGACGACAACGACGCTCTCATCGCCCCGATGGAGGCGATGGGTCTTCGGGCGTACAAGAGGTGGCGGGTGTACGAGAAGGAGATGGGGTAGCTCCGCGCCTAAGGTGTTGCCACACCGGGCATGGAGCCGTACGAGTCTTGTTCGGTCGACCTACCCCCGCTTGTCGAGACAAGGTGATGATGCGACCCCACGGCTGGACCCCAGGGCTCTTCCTTTTCCTGGCCGCGGGTTGTGCGGAGCCTTCGGTCGATACCGACGCTGAGTGGACCCTCGGCGCCCGTACCTTCGAGGTGGGGGGCGTCGGAGCGGAGGCAGGGTACACACTCACCGACCTGGCTGGCGTGACGCCCCTGGCGAACGGGCGCATTCTCGTGGCCGACCGACAACCGCCGTTCCTGAAAGTCTTCGCCTCGGATGGCACCTTTCTCAGGTCGCTCGGGACCAAGGGAAGTGGTCCCGGTGAGTACGAGTTCGTGTACGATTTGGATTGGTGCGCGCCGGACGGCATCTCGGTACGTGACATCGGAGGTCGAGTGCATCGATACTCCGGGAGTCTCGAATTCGCGTCCACGGAGCTCGTCCGATTCGACGCCCTGGAGAACGGGACACCCTACGCGCAGGACTGTCATCCCAACGGCCTCCGTGTCGTCACCGGATGGGGTGACCTCTCCGAGCAGTTCGCGGAAGGCTACTACCGGGCCACCGCACCTGTTCTCTTGCTGGAGGGCCAGCAGATCATCCACGACTTCGGGAGCCTGCTCTCCAGTGAGCGGATCGGTACGGTGCGCAGCGACGGCTCACCCAGCGGCAGCGGCCCACATCCACTCGGTCGGGCCACCGTCGTAGCCCTCGGGTCTGATCGTGTGTACGTCGGGAATGGGGAGGCGTACGAGATCGAGGTGTACGACCTGACCGGGAGCCCGCTGCCACACCTCCAGTGGGAAGGCCCGAGTCTCGCGTTCACTGATGACATCATCGTTCGGTACGCCGACGAAGTCGCGGCCGAGGCGGACGAGGGGGATCGCGCTCGGGCCCGCGAGAGGGCTCTGGGGCTGCCTTCCTTGGATCAGCTGCCGGCCTACGACCGCTTCCTCGTCTCGGATGCCGACGAGTTGTGGGTGCGTCAGTTCGTCCGTCCGGGGGACGCGGACGAGGTGTGGATCGTCTTCGATTCGTCAGGAGAGCGCGTCGGACGCCTCAGACTCCCTCGGGGCTCGACGCTCTGGTCCGTGCGGGAAACAGAGGTTGTGTACTCGGTCCCCGATGACTTCGACGTTCCGATGGTCCGGATCGAAGCCGTCGAACGGTGACCGCGCACCTCCGCCGGCATCCATCAGCCCGCGCATGACCGAGACCACCCGTATCGGTGCTTACGGCCTCGTCCTTCGTCCGGGCCAGATCCTCCTGTGTAGGATCGCGCCGCGCGTCGAGAAGTGGGCCGGCTGGTGGACCCTACCTGGCGGCGGGGTCGACTTCGGCGAGGAGCCGAGCGCTGCCATGGTCCGAGAGGTCGAAGAAGAGACAGGCCTGATCGTCCGACCGTCGGGCGTCGCGGGACTGGACTCGATCGTCGTGCCGGGCGGCGACAGCTCCACGCATAGTCTCCGCATTCTGTACAACACCGAGATCGTCGGAGGCGAGCTGGCGAACGAGGTGGACGGCAGCACCGACCTCTGTGCGTGGCACGACATCGAGGAGGTCGGAGGGCTGCGGGTGGTGTCGCTGGTGAGGGCAGCGTTGGCGCTGCTGTAGCTGGCCGTGGGTCCAGCGCCCGTCCCCTATGCCACACATGGGTTTCGCATGCGCTCGGCGATCCAGCGACACTCCCTCGGCGTCGCCACGATCCAGGAGTTCGCATTGGGAGAGCCACCCGGTCTGACGCACCGCTAGTCGAATCGGGCCCGTACCGACACGTCCGACGCCGACGGTCGTATGTGGACTCAACGCTTCACACCCTACCATGCTCGCATGAAGACTGAGTACATCCTCACGCTGGCCCTCACCATGAGCTGCTCGTGTACTCAAGCAGGGCCGCCGGTCGAGCACCATCGCGAACTCGTGGCGCAACGAGCTGCCGTGTTCGGCGCAGCAGAAGGAGAAGGAGCCCTATCGGCGGTCTTCGATGTCGACGTAGGTCCTGACGGGAGCGTGTACGTGTCAGAGCCAGGGTTCGCCCGAGTCGTTTCCTTTCGTCCAGACGGGGCGTTCGATCGGACCATCGGCCGACGCGGTTCGGGGCCCGGCGAGTATCAGGCGCCCGGCAACCTATCGTGGCGAGCCGACACGCTGACTATCCTCGACTTCCGCAGCGGAATCAGCCTCTTCGACACGGACGGCCGGTTCCACCGACAGATCGACTTCAGCGTCGAAGGGGAGAATCAGGCGTTTCCCCTCAGTCCCATGGCGCTACTGGTCGACGGCACGGTGGCCAGCTTTGCCCCCACACCCACGTCGGCGGTTCTCGAAGGACGTGTCACGCGTGAGCTCTGGCTCAAGATGTCGGGCAGCGGAGACGTACTCGACACGCTCGTCTCTCGACGGCTCGTCGGAAACTACTTCGAGTACGAGACTGACCGAGGATCGCGTTCCTCATCGCACCCGCTCGCGACCGGGCAGCTGATCGCTCTCCCTCCGAACGGCTCGTTCCTGGTTCTGGCGGATCGCGCGTGGTCTTCGGACGGGCTCGTCCCGTCGTATCACCTTTCGCGGATCAACCTGGAGGGTGATACGGTCGTCGGGCGGGCGGTGACCTACGCGGCGGTCGATGTCACGACAGCAGATCGCGACAGTATCGCCGCCTCGCTCACCAGCCTCGCGCCCACCGACGAAGGGTATGCGCGGTCGGTTCGCGCGATCCGCGAGGGCATCCCTTGGCCTGACCAATTCCCTCCCCTTTCGGCAGTCGTGGCCGGAGACGACGGAAGCGTTTGGGTGCAGCGTCACGAGAGCCACGTTGCCGGTCGCCGCTGGGACGTATTCAACGGGGACCTCGAGCCGGCGGGGACAGTGGTCTTGCCGGACGATTTCAACGTGAAGGTCGTCGGTCTGCGTTCGATCTACGGGGTGGAGCTCGACTCGCTGGACGTCCCATGGGTCGTCCGCTACGACATCCTCGAGAAGTGACGACGCACCGCATGGATCGCTCTATGGGGGCCCGACTGCTCAAAATGAGTGCGATCGCGGCCCTCCTCGCTGCCACCCCCGTCCACGCCCAAACCATCCAGGGCGTCGTCCTCGATCAGGAGTTGGGCTCCGGCGTGCCGAACGCACTGGTCCGACTCGTCGACGGGGGTGCCGAGGATCTCGTCGTGGTATCTGCCGACTCTCTCGGCCGCTTTCGGCTCCGTGCGCCTCGGCCCGGAGAGTATACGCTGTGGGCCGAGGGCCTCGGCTACGAGACGACACGCTCTCCACTGCTCGCTGTTCCGAACGCGGACGCCGTCTACGGTGTGGACCTCGAACTGACGAAGCGCCCCCTGGGACTCCCGGGTTTCGAGGTGACCGCCGACCGCTTTGCCACCGTCGACCGCCGACTGCGTCAGCTGGTGGGTCGCAACGTCGCGTCGCTGCGGATCGCCCCGATCCGTCGTCCCCGGATCGAAGATCACCTCGCTCGATCTCACGATGTCGAGGATCTGGTCCGGTGGTCTGCGATCCCGTCGATCGAGATCCGTCAGACTCCGGACGGCCCCTGTTTCCTGATTCGAGGCGGGACCCGAGTCAGAGTCCCGGACAGCTGCGCGGGGGTGCATCTCAACGGCGTCCTCCTGGGCCGCCGAGCCGTTCTGGCCCTACCTCTCGATCTCGTCGAGACGGTCGTGATCGTGATGCCCGAGGAGTCGATTGCCTATCCGAAGGGCGCGATCTTGCTCTACACGGCAGGCTGGATCGGGTAGCCCTCGAGTCGGATGACCCGATGTGCCTCGCACTTCGGTATCCCGAGCATGGCCATTCGAACCCGCGCACGCCTGTTGGTTCTCCTCCCTCTGTTCGGCTGGGGGTGCGGAGACACGATCAACCCGATCGATCCTCCGATCGACGACGCGCCGCCGCTTCTCGTGCTGACGGTCGTCGTGCACGTGATCCACTCGGGCGAGCCGGAGGGTAAGGGCCCGAACATCGCCGCGGAACGAGTGGCAGCGCAGCTTCGGATCCTCAACGAAGACTTTGGTCGTGAAGCCGGGACTCCGGGATTCAACGACCACCCCGTGGGGACCGACGCGCGGATCCGCTTCGAATTGGCGCAGACCGATCCGGACGGTGACCCCACGAACGGGATCCACCGTGTCGATCGAAGCGCGGTAGAGAATCCGGTCCCTCCCGATGAGCTGTTCGACTACTACGCCCACTTCGGGTACTGGGACCCGAGCCGGTACATCAACATCTGGACGATGCCACTCCCCGAAGAGGCAACCGACATCATCCTCGGTCTGGCGACCGGACCCGAAACGACCCTTCCCGGCGCAGACCTCCTGACACCGGGAGAACCCGATCAGGCCGAGGGGATCCTCATCAACGCGCCACATTTCGGTCCCTCGAACCTCTCCACACTCCACGGGTCGGGGCGGACCCTCACCCACGAGATGGGTCACTACCTCGGACTTCTGCACCTGTGGGGTGACGGCGGATGTGTCGACAACGACTTCGTTGCGGATACACCACCGGTCGCCGCCGTCGTGCGGAGCTGCCCCGTCCCACGTGCCACTGGATGTGGAGGCGAGCCCATCCAACACGAGAACTACATGACGTACGCACCGGACGACTGTATGAACCTCTTCACCGCAGAGCAGGTCGAGCGGATGCGCCATGTGCTCGCGACGAGTCCTCGGCGAGCAACACTCGCTCACTGACTCCGGATGAGGCGATGAATCTGACCGGGAAACCGACCTCGAGGGTGTATCCACGTTTCGGCTGCCGGGTCGCGCGGTTACGATGCGTTGGGAGTCGATGGACTGTAGAAGGGCGCTCGACCGGAGGGCCAGCCGTGACCAGAGTCCTGATGTTTGTCGTCGCGCTGACCCTGTCGTTTTCGGCCAGCGCGGCGGCCCAGCCCATCCTCACTGTGGTGGACTCGATCGTCCTCGACCAACCGGATCCGTACTTCCTGACCGTGCCGCTCTCGGTCACGCCGGACGGCGACGGCTTCCTCGTGACCGACGCCCAGGAACCTCGGCTCTTCAGGTACCGCGGCGACGGAAGCCTCGATCGAACCTATGGCGCCGAAGGCGAGGGGCCGGGCGAACTCGAGGAAGCCGCCCTGGCGATGCCCTTCCGCACGGCTGAGATCCTCGGGATCTCGTGGTCCCCCGCAGCAGCTCAATCCTTCGACCGGGAGAGTGGGGCGTTCATCGACCGGTATGCGCTGTCGGGCGCTGTCGAGTCCGCACACCTCGATGGCGAAGTGCTGTGGGTCGGCGGAGTCGACTACGGGAGTCGGACAGCGGTTCGGCGGGTCGAACTGGAGTCGGGATCCGTAGAGCGTTTCGTGACCATCCCGGCGTCGTATCGACCCGGCGCACCTCTTCACGGAATCTTTCCGCAGATCCCGATCGCGATGTGGGGCGACACGCTTCTGGTCGGTTTCGAGCCTCTGGCCGAGTTGGTGCTGGTCGACAAGGACGGGGGCGAGCTGGACCGGTTCTCACTCCCCTCGAGCGCGCGCCGCGGCACCCCCGACGATCCCGAGGCGGCGATTCTGGAGGTCTTCCGCGATGGCCCATACGAACGGGTTTTCGGGACCCTGTCCGCCACCCGCGCCCTGCACCGTCGCTCCGATGGAACGATCCTCGTAGTCCACTTCGATTCCCGGCCGGAGCCGCCCCCCGTGACGTCGGAGGCGTTCGTGTCCGTCGTCAGCGCGGATCGGCGTTCGGTGTGCCTCGACGCCGCCGTTCCGCTGAGCCCCGAGGCGCAGCCCGCCGTGGGCTTCCGCGGGGACACCCTACTCGTCCTCGAGCAGGTGATCGTCGGCTTCGACGTTCAGGCGGTCCTCCGATTCATCGAGGTGGACACCACCGCGAACTGCCGCTGGACGAATGTGCTCCGCTAGCTCGATGCGGGCTCTCGTCGGTGTCATGGCGGTATGGTCGTCCAGCCTGGGAGCCGGCCAGATCGCGGCCCAAGACAGGTGTTCACCTGTCAATACATCTTCGGGGATGATCTACGCTTGCATCTCGGGTGAGGGGCCGATCACGGTCATCCTCGCGGCCGGTGCCGGCCAGACGTCTCGGACGTGGCAAGGGGTGTCACCACGACTGGCGAATCACGCGAGGGTGATCTCCTTCGATCGACCCGGCCTCGGCCAGAGCCCTCCCGGGGCGACCCCTCGGACCCCGACCCGGATCGCGACCGAACTCCAGGCGCTGCTCGACGTGCTCGAGGTGCGCGGGCCCCTGGTCCTCGTCGGTCACTCGATGGGAGGGGTACACGTCTTGAGGTTCGCAGAGCTGTACCCGGAACGGGTATCCAGCCTCGTCCTCCTCGACACCCCGCCGCCGGACTTCGAGGAGACGCGGATGGGGTTGCTCGACTCCTCGGAACAGGCGGAGCGCAGGCGACTGCTGGCCGAAGGCCTCGACCGGATGCCGGAAACCGCCCGACTCGAGCGGGAGGGTGCGGCAGACGAGTCGGCATGGAGCTTTCCCGCCTTCCCTCGCTCGACACCGCTGACGGTGATCGTGGCGGACGCACAGGACTTCGGTCGGCAGGGTAGCCCGGAGGCCCACCGACGCGCCTGGCTCGAGGGCGTCGATGCCTGGGTCGAGATCTCGGACATGGGTCGGAAGGTGGTCGCGTCCGGTAGCGGGCACATGGTCCACCACGATCGATCGGACCTCGTGGTCGAGGAGATCTTGAAGATGGTGAGGGCCGCGGGGCGCTGACCCCCGCGACCCGACCGTCATCTAGGCCCGGGCACCATCCCACTCGGAGATACCCATCTCCTCGAGGGCGGCCCTGCGGACCGGTTCAGTCGCGTCGTTGAGCGCCTGGAAGCCGAAGTCCAGACCGGCAATCGTCCGCACGGGACGCTCCCCCTTGGGGGCGTCGATGAGCCGACTGAAGAGGTCGATCACGACAGCTGGGTCCGTCTGTGCTTCGCCGCTCTCGAAGAGCCCTCGTACCGTGTCCCCGAACCCACCGATGAACTCGCCGACATGGCCGTACTCGGCCATGACGTCCTGACGTGAGCCCTGCTTCATGTTGTCGAAGAAGTTGGTTGCGAAGGGCCCTGGTTCGACGATAGTCACGTCGATACCGAGGGGGGCGAGCTCATAGCGCATCGCCTCACTCATCCCTTCGAGCCCCCACTTGCTGGCGTGGTAGACGCCGAACCCCGGGAAAGCGCCCCGACCGGCGGTGGAGCTGACCTGAATGATGAGCCCATCGCCCTGCTCCCTC
>JAUIKL010000077.1 GCA_030430625.1 Gemmatimonadota bacterium | reverse complement strand
CTGCAGCAGATGCAGTTGGTCATCCAGCAGGATCTGGCGCGACTCAACGAGCTGCTCCGTGAACTGGGGCTCGACCCGATCGACGCCGAGCGGCTGATCACCTGATCATGGTTCTCGTGGGGAATGGAGGAGGACTGGTGTCCTCGGCGGTCTTCAAAACCGTGCAGCCCGGCTAAAACCCGGGTAGGTGGGTTCGATTCCCACACGTTCCCGCCACCGAGGGGGCGCGGGCGCTCGTCGCTCGTGCCCCCGGTCGTTTCTACCGTGCGGGCAGAGGGAGCCGGACGCCGACTTCGAGCCCACCGGTCGACGTCGGTGTGGCCTCCAGTTCGATCGGGTCCGGGAAGCGGGCCAGGTGCGCGGAAACGTAAGCGTCGACCCCGCTGATCAGGATCAGAAAGAGGGAGAGCGCCACCAGGTCTTCCTGCTGATCGTGGCGCGAGTCGAGCAGGTTGTTCAACTCCCCGAGATCGGCGTCGCCGTCCAACCGCTCCTGGATGGCGTCCGGATCGGTGATCCCGTCCCTGTCGGCCGCGGCCCGCAGCATCGCCTCTCGGTGGCGGACCCGGTCCTGGGTCTCCCCAATCCGCGTCCTGGCCCGGAGTAGAGTGTACACGGTGGCTGCCTGCGCCCCGAAGTAGAAACCGCCACGGGCGTACGAGCCGATCGAGAGGTGGCCCCACCCGGGAAGGAGGAACGCCCGCCACAATGCCGTGCCCGGTGAGACGGCCAGGGGCGGCGGCAGGGCGGGGAGCACCGGGCGAACCGGTGCCGGGCTCGGCAGGACCGTGCTGTCCGGTGGCGTCACCTGACCCGCGGCGCCGTCCGTCGCAAGACCGACGAGCACCGTGGTCACGACGACGGCGAGGTACCGGCTACACCCGACCGGGCGGGTGAGAAGCGTCATGGTCGGTCTCTCCAATCGTCGATCCTCGGTGGCTCCCCGGGGAGGAGCGTGACCCACGTTTGATGAAACACCCAATCTCCGGAATTCACGTACCAACGGCCGGGGCCCACCTCACGGAGCACCGGCAGGTGCGTGTGACCCAGGAGGACGAGGTCGAGTTCCGCGTCGCTCTCCAGTCGCTCGACGGCCCACGCCTCCATCGCCTCCGCGCGCGCGACCTGTTTGGGACCCCACTGGTTCCACCGCTCTCGTGTATTCGACACGCCAGCGGCCACGCGGTCACCGAGGTCGATGGGGAGGAGGCCGAAGGCCAAGCGCGTCAGGGGCGAGCGGAGTACGGGCTTCAGGACCTTGTAGCCGTGATCCCCCGCACCGAGTCCGTCGCCGTGACCCAGGTAGGCCCGATATCCGGCCAGCGTGCGGATCTCGGGTCGGAGTTGGAATCGAACCCCGACCTCGTCGGTGAGAAACCGTCCTCCCCACCAATCGTGGTTGCCCCCCACGAGGGTGACGGGAAGACCGGAGTCGACGATCTCCCGCAACTGTCGGAGGATCCGATCGTGGCCCCTCGTGATGCCACTTCGATACTCGAACCAGAAGTCGAAGAGGTCTCCGTTGACGATGATCTCCGACGCCTCCGTCGCCGCATAATCGAGCCAGGCATAGAAGGCCTGCTCGTGGGACGGGGGGGACGCGCCGAGGTGCGCGTCGGACGCCAGGAGGACGGGTTTGGTCGTGGACACCCACGAAGGTAGGCGCGAACCGTCCGGGGCTGGAAGGGGTAGGGAGCCCATGCGAAAGACCGAGACCGTGCTTCGATTCATTGCCCCGGCCGCACTACTGGCCACGATGGCTTGTGGAGCCGCGCGCCCCGCTGCCATCGGTCCCCTCCCGGCTCCCGCGTCCCGGGCGGAGGCCATCCTGGGCGGGACTCGGCTCGAAGGGCCGACGCGCATCGACTTCGAGTGGGAGTTGAACGAACAGGGGTCGCGCGTGGGCGGGCAGGGTGTCGCCCGCATCGAGCCGCCCTACCATGTGCGCCTCGATCTCTTCCACAATCTCGAGACCGTCATCGCTGCGGCTCTTGTCGACGACGACCTGCGGTTGCCACCGGGTGCCCCCGACGACGTGCTTCCCCCGGTCGAGCTGATGTGGGCCACGATCGGCGTCTTCCGGCCGATCGGCGGAACCGAACTCGTGGGCGGGGACCGCCTCGAGGCCGAGGGTGAGCGCCTTCGCTACCGCATGTCGACCGGGGACGAACTCCACTTCCAAGTCACCGGAGAGCGCCTGGAGCGAGCCGAACGACTCGAATCGGAGACGGTCGTCGAGTGGGTCCGTCTCGAAGGGGACTCGGGCAGCCGGTACCCGGTCGAGGCCACCTATCGCAACCTGGTGGATTTTCGCGAACTGACGATTCGCCGCACCGGCGTCTCCTCGGCCGAAAGCTTCGACCCGGAGATCTGGGAGTTGGGTCGGTGAGCAGGTCGGGCGTGAATGGGACGTGCCACCCGCTGAGCCGGGTACTCCACTAGATTCCGCCCATGCGTCGAATCGTGTGTAGCCCGGGCCGTCGTGGCGTCCGCCGCGTTCTGGTTTCCGCCATCGTGGCCGGGACCGTCGTGTTGTCCGGGTGCAATTACTCGTTCCGGGCCGGCTCCTTCCCACCGCCTCACATCCGCACGATCGCGATCGAACCCTTCGAGAACGAGACGACCCGATTCGAGCTGACCGGTGAGCTCTTCGAAGAGCTCCTTCAGCGCCTTCCGGGGGCCCTCGGAATCCGACAGGCGGGCTCGGACGTGGCGGACGCGATCGTGACGGGATCGATCAACCGATACGACGTGACGGCGCCGAACTACCGCGCCGGTCAGGCCGGCAACGCGGCGGCCGTCCTGCAGCGTCAGGTGAACATCTCGGTCAGCGTGCAGATCGTCGATCTCGTCGAGAACGTCATCCTCTGGGAATCGACCAGCGTACGCGCTCTTGGCGAATATCCCGAGGGTTCTCCCGAGGACGAAGGGCGCGCGCGAGCCATCGAATTGCTCGTGCAGGAGATTGTAGACGGAGCACAGTCCAACTGGTAGATTCGCTCCCCTGACACCCGGAGACGCAGCTCGTCTCCGGCCTTCCTCACCTCGGTCAGGAGTGAGCTTGCTCCGAGCGATCGGACTGGGCCTCGCACTCTTCGTCTTCTGGTTGGCCTTATCGGGCCACTACACGCCGCTGCTCCTGAGCTTCGGCGTGCTCTCCACCGCGCTGGTGGTCTTCATCAGCGTGCGCATGGGTGTAGTCGATGGTGACGGGGTGCCGCTGCCGATCGCGGTCAGGACCGTCCTGTACCTGCCGTGGCTCATGAAGGAAGTCTTCGTGGCCAATGTCGTGGTCGCGAAGCTCGTTCTCGACCCCAAGCTGCCGATCTCGCCGCGCATGGTGGTGTTCCGCGGCTCTCAGGACACGGACCTCGGCCGGGCGCTCTACGCGAACTCGATCACGCTGACCCCCGGAACGATCACGACCGGCGTCCGGGGGCAGGAGTTCGAGATCCACGCGCTGAGCGCCGCTGATCTGGAAACCGACGAGCAGAGCCAGATGGATCGACGCTGCTCACGCGTGGAGCGGGGCTGACTTCGTGTTCGTCGTCGCGACGTTGGGCATTCTGGCCTCGATGACACTCGCACTCGTGCGAGCCCTCCTCGGACCGACGGTCTACGACCGCGTGATGGCGGTGAACACCTTCGGCACGAAGACCGTGCTCCTGATCGCCGTGGTCGGCTTCCTGGCGGGGCGTCCCGAGTTCCTCGACCTCGCCCTGGTCTACGCACTCATCAACTTCATCGGCACGATCGCCGTGTTGAAGTTCTTCGAGTTCGGTGACCTCGGCCTCACCGTACGCCTCGAGCGGGAGCCCGACTGATGGAGATGGTGCTCGAGGTGCTCAGTTGGATCTCCATCTGCGGCGGGCTGTTCTTCATGCTCGTGGGCACGATCGGTATCCTCCGACTTCCGGACGTCTACACGCGCCTCCACGCGGCCGGCATGACGGATACGATGGGAGCCGGTTTCCTGATCCTGGGCCTCTGTTTCCAGGCGATCAGCGGAATGATGCACGACCACCCTTCGTGGTGGACCGTCCTCGTTCGCTTGGTGCTGATCTACGCGTTCCTGCTCTTCACGAGCCCGATCGCGACCCACGCCCTGGCGCGCGCGGGGTTGGCGGGTGGGGTCGAGCCGTGGACGAACGAGAGAGGTGAAGGCTGATGGACTGGATCGGGATCGTGACCGTCGTCCTCTTCGTCCTTCTGGCCGTGGCGGGCATCGCCGTCATCCGGACCCGCAATCTTTTTGCCGCCGTGATGCTGGCCGGGATCTACTCGCTGGTCTCGGCGGGGCTCTTCGTCGTGATGGACGCGGTCGACGTGGCCTTCACCGAGGCAGCGGTGGGCGCGGGCATCTCGACGGTCCTCCTGCTCGGGACGCTGGCGATCGTCGGATACAAGGAAGCGAAGCCCGATCACCAGCCGATCCTCCCGTTCTTCGTCGTGATCGTGACCGGTGGGATTCTCGTGTACGGGACCTCCGACATTCCGCCCTTCGGTGAGGCGCTGAATCCGGCGCACCAGCACGAGATGGTCGCGCGGTACTACCTCGACAAGTCCTACGACGATGCGCATATCCCCAACGTCGTGACCACGGTCCTCGGTTCGTACCGTGGGTACGACACGATGGGGGAGACCGCGGTCGTGTTCGCGGCCATGGTGGGTGTCCTGCTGCTTCTGGTGAAGGGACCCCTGCCGAAGCGGGTGCACCACCATGGTCGGTGGATCGAGGTCCCGCCCGGCACGACGCGGGACGAGATGGTGGCTCGGTTGAGGGCCGAAGCGGATGCGGAGGGTGGTGCGCCCGACCGCGAGGAGGACGGCGATGGATGATCGTGTGATCCTCAAGGTCGGGGCGAAGATCCTCATCCCCTTCATTCTCCTCTTTGCCCTCTACGTCCAGTTTCACGGGGACTACGGGCCCGGGGGCGGCTTCCAGGCCGGGGTGATCTTCGCTGCGGGAATCGTTCTGTATGCGCTCGTTTTCGGTCTGGATCGCGCCCTGCGGGTGATGCCCTTCAAGGTGGCGTACGTGTGCGGTGCGCTCGGCGTCTCGATCTACCTGGGGGTCGGCTTCGTCGCGATGGCGATGGGGGGCGAGTTCCTGAACTACAACGCCCTGAACGCGGATCCTGCCAAGGGGCAGCACTACGGGATCATCGGGATCGAACTCGGTGTGCTTGTGACGGTCTTCGGGGTCATGCTCGCTCTCTTCTACGCCTTTGCAGGGCGCAGGAGGATCGATCCGTGACCGCGTTCGGACTCTTCAACTATTGGGCGGTCATCGTCCTCATGATGGTCGGCTTCTACACGCTGATCGCACGGGACAACCTCGTGAAGAAGCTGATCGGTCTGAACATCTTCCAGACCGCGGTCATCATGATGTACGTCTCGTTCGGACGGATCTCCGGGGGGACCGCCCCGATCCTGTTTTCGCACGGTGACGAGGGTGACCACGCCGCCGAAGGGGACCACGCTGCGGATGCGGCCGACCACGCGGTAGAGGCGGTCTCGGCCGCAGGCGAGAGCCTCTCCTCAGCCGGGCAGGCGGCCTACGCGGCGACTCAGGAGGCGGTACACGCCGCGGGCTTCGAGGCGTATTCGAACCCCGTGCCGCACGTGCTGATGCTGACGGCGATCGTCGTCGGTGTCGCCACACTCGCGCTGGGGCTCTCCCTCGTGATCCGCATCAACGAGGCGTACGGGACGATCGAAGAAGACGAAATCAACCGGATGGATCTCGAGTCGTGAGTCAGAACCTTCCGGCGCTCCTGATCGTCGTTCCGCTCCTGCTCGCCCCGATCGCGGCGCTGACGGGCCGTTGGAAGGCGGCGTGGGTCGTCGCCCTGGGGGCCGCCTGGTGGGCCTTCGGTTGTTCACTCGCGCTCCTCCAGCGCGTTCGCGCCGAGGGCGTCATCCATTACAGCCTCGGGGGTTGGCCCGCCCCGACCGGTATCGAATACCGGGTCGACCTGGTCAGCGCCTTCGTCGCCGTGATCGTGACCACGATCGCCGCGATCTCCGTGCCGTACGCGCGCACGAGCATCGCTCAGGAGGTCAGCGAGGACCGAGGGGCGCTCTTCTACGCCGCCTTCATCCTCTCGATGACCGGGCTGCTCGGCATCGCCATCACGGGCGACGTCTTCAACGTCTTCGTCTTCCTCGAGATCTCGTCCCTGTCCGCGTACTCGATGATCGCGCTGGGGCGTGACAGGCGGGCGCTGACCGCCGCCTATCAGTACCTCATCATGGGGAGCGTCGGGGCGTCGTTCATCGTGATCGGCATCGGTCTGTTGTACGTCACGACGGGCACCCTGGGGATGGAGGACCTGTCCCATCGGATCCCGGAGGTCATGGCCCAGGGTCGGGGAAGTCGGACCATCGCGGTGGCCTTCACCTTCCTCACGGTCGGGGTGACGCTCAAGCTGGCGCTCTTCCCCCTCCACCTGTGGCTGCCCAACGCCTACACGTACGCACCGTCGGCCGTGACGGCGTTCATGGCCTCGACGTCGACCAAGGTCTCCGTCTACCTGCTTCTGCGTTTCTTCTTCACCGTCTTCGGGGAGACCTTCTCGTTCGTCGAGATGCGCCTGAACATGGTGCTGATGCCGCTGGCGCTCGTCGCGATCCTCGCGATGTCGCTCGTGGCGATCTACCAGGAGAACGTGAAGCGGCTGCTCGCGTTCTCTTCGGTGGCCCAGATCGGCTACATGATCCTCGGGATCTCCTTCGGGTCCGTGCTCGGCGTGACGGCGGGGATCCTCCACCTCTTCAACCATGCCTTGATGAAGGGCGCGCTCTTCATGGCCATGGGCTGCATCATGTACCGCGTCGGGTCGGTCCGGATCGACCGGATGGCCGGGCTCGGCAAGCAGATGCCGTGGACGATGGCCGCCTTCGTCGGGGGCGGGTTGAGCCTGATCGGTGTGCCCCTGACTGTCGGTTTCGTCAGCAAGTGGTACCTGGTCCAGGCTGCGCTCGAGCAGGGACGGTGGTTCGTGGCCGCCCTCGTGATGGTGGGATCGCTGATGGCCGTGATCTACATCTGGAAGGTCGTCGAGGTCGCGTACTTCGGACGCCGTGACCCCGAGGACTCCGTCGAGGAGGCTCCGCTCTCGCTCCTCATCCCGACGTGGGTCCTGGTCATCGCATCCTTCTGGTTCGGGATCGACGCCTCGACGACGGCGGAGGTCGCCACGGCGGCCGCTGACCTCCTGGTGGAGATCGTGCCGTGAGTGATCCGGGCATGACCATCCTCTTCGCGCTCCTGCTTCCGGTCGTCGGCGCCCTCGGTGTCCTCCTGCTGCGAAACAGTCCGAACGCGCGTGAGACGGCCACCCTCCTGGCCGGCGTCCTGACCTTCTCCCAGGTCGTCCGCCTGCTGGGGATGGTGCGCGCGGGGGACACGCCGGCGCTCCATATCCTCGAAGTCGTCCCCGGGGTGGACCTTTCGTTCACCGTCGAACCTCTGGGTATGGTGTTCGCGCTCGTGGCGGGCTTCCTATGGCCGGTGACGTCGCTCTACGCGATCGGCTACATGCGAGGACACCACGAGGAGAACCAGACGCGGTTCTTCTTCTTCTTCGCGATCGCGATCGCGGGCGCGATGGGGGTGGCCTTCGCGGGCAACCTCTTCACGCTCTTCGTCTTCTACGAGTTTCTGACCTTCTGCACGGTCCCGCTCGTCACGCACCACCAGACCGAGGAGGCCAAGAAGTCCGGCCGGATCTACCTCGGGATCCTTCTGACGACATCGATCGGCCTCCAACTGGTCGCGATCATCTGGACGTGGGTCCTGGCCGGTCGCCTCGACTTCGCGGACGGGGGAATTCTGGCGGGTACCGCGTCGACGGGTGTCCTGGGCGCGATCCTCGTCCTGTACGTCTACGGGGTCGGCAAGGCCGCGCTCATGCCGTTCCACCGGTGGCTGCCGGCCGCGATGGTCGCGCCTACCCCGGTCTCCGCGCTCCTTCACGCGGTAGCGGTCGTGAAGGCCGGTGTCTTCACGGTACTGAAGGTGGCCGTCTACGTGTTCGGCATCGACCTTCTCCAGCAGCTGGCCACGGCGGACTTTCTGGCGTGGGCGGCAGCGGCCACGATCATCCTCGGTTCACTCGTAGCCTTCTCGAAGGACAACCTCAAAGCACGGTTGGCCTACTCGACGATCAGTCAGCTCTCGTACATCGTCCTCGGCGCGATGCTGGCCAACGAGATGGGGATCATCGGCGGCGGTATGCACATCGCCATGCACGCCTTCGGTAAGATCACCCTCTTCTTCGCGGCGGGTGCGATCATGGTCGCCGCTCACGAGAAGAACATCTCGGGCATGCACGGCCTCGGGCGCACGATGCCGATCACCTTCGGCGCGTTCCTGATCGGTTCGTTGAGCATCATCGGGCTGCCCCCGGCGGGTGGTTCGTGGAGCAAGTGGTTCCTCGGCCTGGGCACACTGGAGGCCGACCAGATCGGGCTCCTCGCCGTCCTGATGCTCTCGTCGCTCCTCGGGCTGTACTATCTGCTCGAGGTGCCGGTGAAGGCGTTCTTCTTCGCCCCGTCCGAGGGACATGGGCACCACGACGACGATCACGGCCACCATGACGATCACGGGCATCACGGTGGGCACGACGACGGTGGGCACGACCCGTCGGCCTTCGTCATCGGCGGACTCCGGGAAGCACCTCTTCCGTCCCTGATCGCGATCTGCGTGACGGCCACGGCCACGGTGGGACTCTTCCTCTGGCCCGACGTATTCTACGACCTGATGACGATGGTGGTTGGACGATGAGCCACGACGCCGAGCATCCGCCGCTCGTCCGGGGCGGCCATCCCGAGCCGCCGCCGATCTCTTCCCGTTCGTGGTGGAAAGATCCGGACGAGCCACCCGGTCTGTGGGACAACCCGAAGAACGTCGATCGTCTGCTGTACGCCTTCTACGCGGCGCTCGTCATCCTGGTGGCCATGGATGCTGTCATCCACCGGCACATCTACCACCCCTGGGAGGCGCTGTTCGGCTTCCACGCGTGGTACGGCTTCGCCGCCTGCTGGATTCTGGTGGTGATTGCCAAGCAGATGCGGAACGTCCTCATGCGCGGGGAGGACTACTACGATGTGGATTGACGCGCCTCCCTTCCTCCTGCTCTTCATCGGGGGATTGCTCGCGGGTGTGACGCGCGGGGTCGTCCGTAAGGCGATCCTCCTCGTCGTCCCCGTCCTGGGTGGCCTCAACCTCATCGGTATGCAGGAGGGGGTTCACCTCACCTGGGACGTGGCCGGCTACACGCTGACGGTCTTCGAAGTCGACCGGATGAGCCTGCTGTTCGGGTATCTCTTCCACCTGGCCACGTTCATCGGGAACATGTTCGCGCTGCACCTCGGGGAAGAGGACCGCGCCAGCATGCAGCACTCGGCGGCCATGCTGTACGCGGGCAGTGCGCTCGGGGCGGTCTTCGCGGGGGATCTGATCGTCCTCTTCGTCTTCTGGGAGATGCTGGCGCTCACGTCGGTCTTCCTGATCTGGGCGCGGGGGACCGAGCGGTCGTACCGGGCGGGCTTCCGATACCTGATCATCCACGTCCTGTCGGGTGTGCTCCTGCTGTCCGCGACGCTCATGCGAGCGCATGAGACGGGGTCGATCGACATCGATCAGATCGGGCTGAACGGGTCGTTCTACGCGTGGATCTTCCTCCTCTCGTTCGGCATCAAGGCCGCCTTCCCGCTCCTGCACAACTGGCTCACGGACGCGTATCCCGAAGGCACCGCTACGGGGACGGTCTTCCTGAGCGCCTTCACGACGAAGGTGGCCGTCTACTCACTGGCGCGGACCTTCGCCGGCGAGGACCTGCTGATCTACATCGGCGCGGCCATGACCGCCTTCCCGATCTTCTACGCCGTGATCGAGAACGACCTGCGTCGGGTTCTCGGCTACAGCATGATCAACCAGATCGGCTTCATGGTCTGCGGAATCGGCATCGGGAGCGCGATGTCGATCAACGGGGCGGTGGCCCACGCCTTCAACGACGTGATCTTCAAGGGCCTCCTCTTCATGTCGATGGGGGCCGTGCTCCACCAGACCGGCCGGATCAACGGCTCGGACCTGGGCGGCCTGTACAAGTCGATGCCCTTCACGACGGGCGCGTGTATCGTCGGCGCCTCGTCGATCTCGGCCTTCCCGCTCTTCAGTGGCTTCGTGTCGAAGTCGATGGTGATGTCTGCCGCGATCTACGAGGGGCACGAGGTCGTCTGGCTCGTCCTCCTCTTCGCGGCCGCCGGTGTCTTCCACCACGCCGGGATCAAGATCCCGTTCTTCGCCTTCTACGGGCACGACTCGGGCATCCGGACGACCGAGGCTCCGAAGAACATGCTCATCGCGATGGGCATCGCGATGGTGCTGAACGTCGTGATCGGGACCTTCCCGCAGCAGACCCTCTACCTGATCCTGCCCTTCGACGCGCCGTACTCCCCGTACGACGCGACGCACGTCCTGACCCAGACGCAGCTGCTCTTCTTCGGGGCACTCGCGTTCGTCGGACTCCAGAAGACGGGGATCTACCCACCCGAGCTTCGCTCGACGAACATCGACGTCGAATGGAGCTATCGGAAGCTCGGCCCCTGGGTGGTCAACGGTGTGGGGTCCGCCGCTCTCGCGATCGACGGGTACGTACGGTCGTCGGTGATGGCGCTCGTACATGGTGTGCTCGCCGCCGTGAATCGCGCGCATGGCCAGGTGGGCCCGCTCGCCCGCTCGTGGCCGGCGGGGAGTATGGTGTTCTGGGTGGCGCTTTCCCTGGCGGCATACCTCCTCTTCTACCTGTACAGGTAGCCGGGCCCTCGTCGTGACGGCCAGGCTGGCGATCCACCCCCTCGTGGCGGACCGGACCGATGCGGTTCTCGACCGCCTGGGGAAGGCCGGGGTCGATGTCGAGCACGTGGGGCGTGACGGATCCGACGACCCCCTCGCACAGCTCCGCGACAAGGCGATCGACCTCGCTCTGGTCGGCATCGACGCGCTTCGCGGGAGCGCCGCGGACGAGTTGACCACGGTGGCGGTCCTGCCGCGCGACGAAGTCCGAGACGTCATGGTGCCGTGTTCGCCCGGCGTGTCCGCCATGGACGACCTGACGACGGGCCATCGGGTCGGGGTGGCCGGCGCCCGCCGGGCCGCGCTGCTGGCTGCCCACCGTCCGACCGTCACCGCCGTCGACGTCCCCCTCGGAGATCCCGCCGAGGTGAACGCGGCGCTGAACCGCGACGACATCGACGCGCTCGTCGTGAGCGCCATCGCCGCCCGCAGTGCGGGACGAAGCGATGCCGCGACCGAGGCACTCGATGCGAAATCGTGGCTTCCCGCCCCCGGACAAGGGGCTCTCGCGCTCATCGCCCGACACCCGATCGCCGAGGCGACCGCCCTCGA
>JAUIKL010000076.1 GCA_030430625.1 Gemmatimonadota bacterium | reverse complement strand
TCGAGCGCCAGATCGATGATCGTCGAATCGGAAGACCACCACGTCACGGCGGTGGGCCCCCGCAACTCACGCCCATCGATGGTGGCCGTGAGTGGGCGTCGCTCGCCGACCGAGAGTGTGGAGTCGACGGAGATGCCGAGATCCCCGAAGATCTCGTCCGGACCGGTCAGGTCATCGAGGATGCACCCTGTCACGGTCACCGCGGCGGCAACGGACAGCCAACCTGCCACTAAGGGGTTACGCCGTCCGGCTACACGCATCTTCTCAGACTCCTACGGGGCACACCCGAAACAGCGACAGGGGGGCTGAGACGCGCGGCCTATCCCATGTGGGCTATCCGCGCGCCCCTCTCTCCGGATTGTCGACTGAAGATGCGAGTTACTTGAGCCCCCTTCGTTGCTCCACGACGGCGCGCGCGGACCTACTCCCGGCACAGCCCCGATCAAGCTCAGCGCGTTCCCTGCCGACACTCCTGGGTAGTCGAAGACCACCCCTCTCCCATCGCCCAGCGCAGGAGTGCCCCGAGATGTCGAGCACTGGCTCCATCCTCTTCGTTCGGCCGAATACCGACGCGAACCGAAGCATCCAGCGACACCTCACGTCACTAGGGTCATCAGCTTCGACCGGCCACCACGCGAGCCGAGGCCTTCGCCCTCCTGTCCGAGATCGCGCCGGACCTCATCCTCCTGCCGTGCGAGCTACCGGACGGGTCCGCCGTCGACATCACACGCGAGATCGTCACGAACCATCCAGGCGTGGGCGTGATCGTGATGGCAGGTACGCATGAACTGGCCCGCGCCGGGCGTTGCGTCCAACTCGGCGCCGTTGCCTACGTGACGACCCCGGTCACGGCGCACAACCTCGATGCGGCCATCGCCCGCGGCCTTACCCGAGACGAGGGCGCGCGGCCGGAGGGTGCCGCCGCGCCCGACCAGGTGCTCACCGGCACACTGGACGTCATTATGGCGACCCTCGAGTCGAAGGACCCCTCGGTCACGGGTCACTCGCAGCGGGTGGCAGCGTTGGCCGCCGTCGTTGCAGACCAGATGAACCTCGATGCCGATGAAGTCGAACAGGTCCGTCTGGCCGGTCGTTTCCACGACCTGGGCAAAATCGGTGTGCCCGACGAGCTCCTGGCCAAACGCGAGTCGCACACGGAGGACGAGCTTCGACAAGTGCGAGCTCATGCGGCCCTGGGGGCCGAGATGATCGGCTCGATCCCTCAGTTGGAACGAGTCGCGTCCTTCGTCCGCAGCCACCACGAACACTTCGATGGCTCGGGGTACCCGGACGGCTTGGCCGGGAAGGACATTCCCATCGGAGGTCGGATCCTCTGCGCTGTCGAGGTCTTCGACGCCCTCACGACTCCCGGTACGGGCCGCGAAGCCCTGGGTGCCATCGACGCGGTCCGTAAGATGATGGCGCTCGAGGGAAAGGTCGTGGATCCCGAAGTGCTCGGAGCTCTGGCACAAGCTGTGGCCGATGGCCGGAACCTGCCCTTCATGGTGGAGCAGGTGCTTCCCTTGAACGCGTCCGGCATCGCCGTGATGCCGTCCTCGGCCTGATTCGACCCGGACCCGAGTCCGCTCGAGCGCATCCGCAAAAAGAAGGGGCGGCCCGGCTCACGCCGGACCGCCCCCTTCTACATGTGTCGAGGTCGTGGCGTCAGCCGACGATCTCGTACCCGTAGCCGCCCACCTGCTCGGCGGAATCGAACTGGACCTCGAAGACGGTGGCCATATCCGTCTGACCGGTGCTCACCGACTCGGTCACCGTTCCGATCGGCGAGCCGCCGTCGTCGTAGAAGGTGAACCGAATCGAAACGGACGTCCCTGCGCTCAGCTTCTTGTTGACCAGGGAGCCGGACACGGTGGCCCCGCCACTCGGGAAGCGTCGGAGCTGCAGGTCGTTGACCGCGACATCCAGAGCGTCGAAGGTCCCGATGGTCGCACCGGCGGCCGCCCCGTCACCGTTCTCGTTCTGGGCCCGCGCCAAGATCAGGTACGCGTTCTGGCTGTTCGGGTCCAGGGCGATCCAACGGTCCGCCACCGGCGGAATGTCGGCGTTGTTCTCGTAGAGCTGGAGGGAGCGCGCCCACATCTCGATCGCGTCGCGATCGTTCACGCTCGCTTCGGCCGCGGCACGGAAGGCGTTGGCGGCCTGCTCGTAGTCGCTGCTCTGGTAGAAACCCACACCGATCGAGAAGAGGTCGGCGGAGCTGAGGCCGTCCATCGTCAGCATGTCGTTGTAGATCTGCGTGGCCTCGGCCTCGTTCCCCATCTCCATGAGGATGGCGGCCAGTCCGCGCTGCAGTTCGACATCACCCGGGTTCTCGGCGGCGAGCTGACGGTAGGTCCCCACCGCCTCCTCGTATCGTCCGGAAGCGGCCAGCACCTGCGCCCGCAGGAGCGGAAGGTCCGCCACGGACTCCTGCCAACCGGCCACGGTGGCCGAGTCCATCTGGGCGACCTCGTCGGACTCCATGAACGCCAGAGCGGCGTCCATGTTCTCGACGGCGCGGTCGTGTTCGCCGAGCTGGGCGTAGATCTGGCTCAGCGTGACCATCGCCTCGGGGCGACCCTGGTAGATGGCGTTGGCGTCCTCGAAGTACTCCGCAGCCGCCTCGTAGTTACCCGACTGGACGTGGGGCGTGGCCTGCTGGTACAGGTCGATCCACGCAGCTTCCCGAATCCCGACGAAGTCGAACTCGTACAGCGGGCGAAGCTCCTGGGCCTGATCGAAGTGACCGGAGGCCGCCTCGTACTCACCGAGCCCCATCGCGGCCATAGCGGCGAGACGGTGTGCCAGAGGATTCTGGCTGTCCTCGGTGATCGCTGCCTGAGCCGCCGTGGCGGCCGTCTGGTAGTGCGTGCGAGCCTCCGCTTCGCTCGCCGCGTTCTCGGCGGCGTCGAGGGCGTCTTCGGCCGCGCGGGTGTTGTCCGTGTCGCGCGGGTTGATACCGGCGCCAGCGCCGCCGATGTTGGCCATCAGACCGCCGCCGCCACCGCCACCACCGCCGCCGCCGCTCGCGCAGCCGGTGAGACCGAAGCCGAGGGCCATGACCAGGACGAGTCCGTAACGGAGCTTCATCCGGGATACCTCCAATTGGGGTCGGGTTCCTGTACAGACCGAGTAATCTAGAAACGGGCGAAAAACGAGCCAAGGGCAGATTTCTCGACCGCCTGTCATACGCGGAACGAGGGCACACTGTTGCATGAATCGGGCCGCCGTCAACGCCCCAGGTAGGTCAGGATCCGACTCGCAAGTGCTTCCGAGAAGCCCGGAATCCTCGCGATCTCCTCCTTCGTGGCCTCCTTGACCCCCTTCAGTGAACCGAAACGCCGCAGCAGTACGTTCTGCCGCTGCGGCCCGATTCCCGGGATATCACCAAGCTCGCTGCGCAGCGTTCGCTTGCTCCGGAGCTTGCGGTTGTACCGCACCGCGAAGCGATGAGCCTCGTCCCGGAGGCGCTGAAGGAGATGCAGTGCGCGGTTCCGACGATCGAGGCGGATCGGGTCCCTCCGCCCCGGCACGAACACCTCTTCCTCCTTCTTGGCCAGGGCGACGACGGCCACGTCGGGAAGGTCGAGCAGGCTCAGCGCCTCGACGGCTGCGCCCAGCTGCCCCTTCCCACCGTCGATCACCGCCACGTCGGGGACCTGGCGGCCTTCATCGACCGTTCGACGGAAGTAGCGGCCGACGACTTCGCCCATCGACCGGTAGTCGTCGTTCCCCCAGTCACCCTTCACCTTCATGTGCCTGTATAGGGCTCGTTTCGGCTCCCCGTTCTCGAACACGACGGCGCTGCCGACCGTCTCCGACCCCTGTGTGTGGGAGATGTCGAAGCACACCATCAGACGCGGCACGACCTTGAGGTCCAGTTCGTCCTGGAGGGAGAAGAGGGCTTCCTCGGCGCGGTCGGCCGCATAGGCCAGAGCAGTGACACGATCCTCGAGGACCTGGCGAGCGTTCTGTTCGGCAAGGTCGATCAGACGTCGCTTTTCGCCGCGCCGAGGGACGTGGACGGCCACCTGTCGTCCCGCCTGGTCGGACAGAATCTCGGAGAGGAGTTCCCGGTCCTCGTAGTCGGTCGGGAGGAGGAGTTGGCGCGGCAGATCGGCGGTCCCCGCCCCACCCCGTCCCAGGTAGTGACGAGAGAGGAGGGAGGCCAGGAGGTCCTGATCGGTCTCGTCACGAATCTGGGCGAAGCGCTGCGCTTCGCGCCCCAGAAGGAGGCCGGAGCGAACCTTGAGGACGACGCCGGCCCCGAGATCACCGTCTCGAGCGACAGCCACGACGTCGAGGCTCCCTCCCTGCGCGTTGTGGACGCGCTGCTGGCGAGCCAGGCTATCCAAGCCGCTGAGGACATCGCGCATCGTCGCGGCCCGCTCGAAGTCCAGCGCTGCGGACGCCTCCTGCATGCGGGTCTCGATCTCCGCCCGGAGCCCCTCCGTGTCTCCTTCGAGGATCCGCAGAATCTCGTCGATCATGGCCCGGTAGTCCGCCTCGGTCTGGTACCCGACGCACGGGGCCTTGCAGCGGCCGATGTGATAGTCGAGGCAGGCGCGCTCCGGAGCCTCCTTCGGGAGTCGGTACCGGCAGGATCGAACGGTGTGGAGTCGCTTGATCACCTCGAGCGCCTGACGCATCGGACCGACGTTCGTGTACGGCCCGAAGTAGCGACTCTTGTCGTTCGTGACGCGGCGGGTCACGTACACCCGCGGAAAGGGCTCCTGTACCGTGACCTTGATGTACGGGTACTTCTTGTCGTCCCGCATCAAGATGTTGAAGCGGGGGCGATGCTCCTTGATGAGGTTCGCCTCGAGGATCAGCGCCTCCCCGTCACTTCCGACCACGATCGTTTCGAGATCGGCCACGAGCTTCATCAACTCGCGGTTCTTCGGTGACAGGTCCGTGCCCCGCTGGAAGTAGCTGCGAACCCTCGGCCGGAGAGACTTCGCCTTGCCGACGTACAGCACTTCCCCGCGGTCGTCACGGAAGAGGTAGACGCCCGGCCCCGTCGTCAGGCGACGAAGCCGTTCCGGGGTGATCGACATCGTATCAGCGCCGCAGCGGTAGGGGTTGCCCGAGTACGTGGGCCGCGCCGATGTACACCACACCGAAGGGGACGAGTGCGGCGAGGGCCACGAGGACGGGCTGCGCAGACGGTGCAAGGAGCTGGCCCGCGACCCCCGCGACGACGGCCAGCGATCCGGCGAGCACGAGCCGGAGAAGGCGCGCAGAGCGCGGTCCGTGCGCCCCGATCGACGCTGCGAGGGACCGCCGGAGGTACGCGTATTCGAGCCAGGCGCCCACGGCCGAGCCACCGGCCAACCCTGCCGCCCCGAGTCGGAGACCCTCGAAGCCGAGTCGGTCCATCGGAATCATCAGGGAGACACCGAGGGCGATCGACACCCCGACTCGCATGTACGCGGCCCGCGCGGGCGTCTTCGTATCCCGCAGGGCGTAGAACGCCGACGACAGCACCCGGGACGAGGCCGACGCCGGCAGGCCGACCGCATAGGCGGCCAGGACGCCCCAGGTGATCAGGGACTCCGCCGTCCCGAAGGCCCCGGTCTGGTAGAGTCCGGCCACGATCACGTCACCGAGCGCCAGGTACCCGAGCGCCGAGGGGATCAGAAACCAGAGGGCTCTCTCGGTCGACGAGCGGACCCGGTCGGCAAGCACCTCGGTCGCCTCACGGCGCATCCGGGACATCTCCGGCAACTCGGCGGCCGCGACCCCGGTTCCGAAGAGCGCGATCGGCAGGTTGCTGAAGGTCTGCGCGAAGCCCATGACCGCGACCGCACCCGGAGTCAGGCGAGCCGCGAGCAGGAGGTCGATCGCAGAACTGATGTTCATGACGCCGCGCGCCGCGACGATGGGGACGAACGACCGGACCGCCTCGCGCACCCCGGCGACCCCGCGCCCGAGCGACGGACGAACACCGCGGAGGTGAGGGAGGAGCCAGGGCAGCTGGATCAGGAGCGTCAGCCCTCCACCGATCAGCGCGCCCCATCCGAGCGCGACGACGAGGGCCGCCGGGTCGTCCCGCAGCCCGAGGTACATCGCCCCGCCGATCATCGCGGTGATCATGCTGACGTTCCACAGGACCGGCGCCACGTACGTGATGAAGAAGGTGCGATGGCTGTTGAGGATCCCGAGGCTCCAGGCGGAGATCACGAAAAGCCCCGCCATCGGAAAGAGGAAGCGGATCAGCGTCGTCGTCAGCCCCCGCGTCTCGTCGTTCCAGGCGCCGAAGAGGAGGTCGACGATCTGCGGAGCGAGCAGCGCGCCCAGAAGGGCGAGGCCCCCAGCCACCGTCACGAGAATGCCCAGCGCGGCTCCCGCGAAGCGCGCCGCGTCCTCGTCACGCCCCTCCTCGAGGAACTCCGCATACACGGGGATCATCGACGCCGACAGCGTCCCCTCCCCCAGGAGGTTCCGAATCACATTCGGGAGCTTGAGCGCGGCGAACCACGCCTCCGCCACGTAGGAAGCACCGAAGTAGTGGGCGAAGACTCGCTCGCGCACGAAGCCGAACAGGCGGCTGATGAAGATGCCAGCGCCCACACTCAGCGCGGCACGCCCTCCGGAGGCTCTCCTCGTCACGACGGGTCGCTCACCGGGTCGGTGGCCCGTACGTGGTCACGCTTCAGTCGTTCGTATCGGAAGACGGCAACTCGGGCGCCGGGTCCTTCCCTTCCGTCAACAGCCTGTGGACGAACTGTCCCTCTTCGTCGAGTCGCATGACCTCGTTCGCCAGGCGTTCGACCTCGCTTTCGAGGTAGGCGATCCGCTCGGCGGTGATGTCGGGCCCGTCGAGGCTGCGCCGCTCGAGCCGGGAGGCCAGTGCGCGACCCACCTGCGAGTCCAGAACGATCGCCACGAGAGGGATCATGACGACCAGAACGAGCATCAGTTGAAGGAACATGCGTGGAAGGTAGAATGCGCCCGGACGAGGTAACAGCCTTGCTCACATGCCTACGCAGACGGGCTACTCGAAGTTCACGGCGAAGGCCTCGCGGAGCTGATCGACGAAGTCGTCTCCGTAGCGACAAAGGAAGTACAGGGGGCTCTGCACGCGCTCGGCCGGCCTCCCGTCGGGGAAGAGGTGAAGCTGTGCCTTCTCGATCTGTTGGAGGGCGATGTCGCTCTCTCGCTTCACGGCCTGCATGACCTTCTTCTCGACATCGCCGAGGGCGGTCATCGCCTGGGATCGGAAGTTCTGAACCGGGCCCTTCAGTGTCGGGTCGACCCCGGTGGCAGCCTTCTGAAGCTCCCCCGTCCCCCCGCCGATGGCCCCACGCAGCTTGCCGAGCGCCGCCCGCACGTCGTCGGGGACCTCGTCCCTCGCGAAGTCGCTCGCCACCTCGTGGAAGGGACGATCGAGCTGCGCCGGTTCCAGACCGAACTTGTCCAGGACCTTCCCGATCTTCCGCTCGATCGGGGTGGCCGACCAGCGGGGCATGACGATGGGCATCTCGATCCCGTGCGCCTCGAAGTACGCACCGAGCTGGGCGAAGTACGCCATCTCTCCGGGGCCGCCGACGTAGGCCAGCGTCGGAAAGACCGCACTCTCGACGACGGGCCGAAGGAGCACGTTCGGGCTCAGCACCTTCGCATCGGCTGCGACGAGCCCCTCGATCTCGGATGCCGTGAGTCGCTGCCCGGAGGAGCGGAGCCGGAACGCATCTCCGTCCCGGTAGATCCGCTCGCGGCCGGCAGAACCTTCCAGGAAGAGGTTCACACCGTCGGGCATGATCGGGACCTGGAGGTCGTAGCCCGCGGCCTGGAGGGATGCGGCCGTCTCCGAGAGCACGGCCTCCATCGACGCGGCGTCGTCCAGTTCGGCGCGGAGCACGGGTGCGGAGACGTCCTTGACCACCGGATGAGCGGCATCCGTGAAGGCGATCCCGAGACGCCCCAGTGCCCGGTGCATCAGATCGTGGAAGCCCTCGGGCATGGTCCTTCCCGCGGCAAATCCCGAGCGGACGACCCCCTCGAAGTCGGCTCGAAAGTCCGTGTCGGGGAGCGCTTCGAAGAGGCGATCCAGGGCCTGCTCGGCGTCCGGACCGAGGGAGATGCGATGGAGCGGAGGGGTGGCCCCGCTCTCCGGCGCCGCGACCGTGAATCGGTGGAGCTCGTTGTCGACCCCGATCAGGTCCGCGTGATTGGCCTCCTCCCAGTCGTGGTCGTCGGAGGCGACCCAGAACACGGGGAGGACGGGGCGGCCGAGCTCAGCCTCGAGGGTCTCGGCGAGGCGAAGGGCGGTGATCGCCTTGAAGAGCGAGTAGAGGGGGCCCCCGAAGAGTCCGGGTTGCTGTCCGGTCGTGACCATCCAGCCCCCCTGCTCGACGAAGGCCTCGATCCGTGCGGGGTCGTAGCCCTCCGGAAGAATCAGCGCCTCCGCGGCCCGAGCGCGCGCATCCCGATCGAATCGGCTGTCGACCTCCTCGGCCTTGGTCCGGAAGTCGTCGAGTCGGTCGAATCGCCTACGGTAGAAATCCGCCGCGGACGCCGCGCCCTCGATGTAGTCACGAACGACGGCGGAACCGGACGGTCGGGTGACGAAGAGCTCCATCTCAGCCTTTGTGGTACGGTTCACCGCGAAGGATCGTCCCCGCGCGGTACAGCTGTTCGGCCAGCACCAGGCGGGCCATCTCGTGCGGCAGCGTCATTGCCGACAGCGACACGGTACGCCGGGCCTCGCTCACGAGATCCGGATGGATCCCGAAGGCGCCGCCGATGACGAAGGCGACACCCGGTGAAGATCGCACGCCGAGCGTGTCCAAGGTATGCGCCAGCCGTTCGGATCCCAGCGACTTGCCCTGCCGGGTCATCGCCCACACCTCGAGACCCGTGCTCAGCCGGCCCCGAATCCTCTCCGCCTCGGCCGCCATGACGTCGGCGGGGGGCGCACCGCGGCCGGCGCCACCGTTCACCTCGACGACCTCGATCTTCCAATAACGGGCGGCGCGGCGCTCGTACTCCTCGACGGCATCCACCAGGACACCCCGGACCTTGCCGACGACGATCACCTGCAGCTTCACCCACCGACCTCCTCGAAAAGCCTCGACAGAGCCCCGCGCACCCGATCCTCACCTTCGATCCACAGCAGCCGCTCGTCCAGGACGAATACCGAACCGATTTCGTGCGCATACGGTTGCAGCTTCACGGCGTCCTTGGCGGTCACGACGACGGGCCGACCGGCGGCGAGCCGCCGGATCCGCTCCGCATCGGCAGCTCCGTACGGGTGGTGGTCCGCAAAGCCCATGACCTCGACGGATCGCGCTCGATCGGACACCGCTGCGTAGAACGTTTCGGGACGGGCCACCGCAGCACACGCGACCACGTCGACGCCCGAAAGCTCTGCGGACGCGCCCTCCCCGTCGAGCGGGCGCAACTCTGTCGGTAGCAACCTGGCGTGGGCGACGACGGGTTGCCCGGCTGCGGGGACGAACGGTGATAGACGCTCTTCCCACGACTCAGCCTCGGTCCCCTCGACCCCAGCTCCGTCCTGTCGGTGGGTGATGACGACCACATCGGCCCGCGCCAGTGCGTCGGGCCTCTCGCGGTACGGACCCGCCGGGAGGACCGGCCCCGGGAAGCGGTCCGCCGAGGACAACGCAACGATGTCGAGCCCGCGCCCCAGGCGCCTGTGCTGGAACCCGTCGTCCAGAACGACGACCTGCGCGCCGTTGCGGACGAGCCGTTCTCCGGCGCGGAGACGGTCCCGGTCGGCCTCCACGATGGCGGACGGGGCCCAGATGAGGTGGAGGGCCGCCTCGTCGGTGGCCACGGAGTGCGTGACGACACCGGGGACGAGTCCACGCTGGACCACCTGGCCGACCACCCACCCCGCCAGGGGCGTCTTCCCCGTGCCCCCGACGGCCAGATTGCCGACCGAAACCACCGGGACGGGCAGACGGCGTTCCTCGACCCGGCGGGGTGCCCTCGCCGCGATGACGCGCCCGTACCCCCAGGACAGCGGGGTCGCCAGGGCACGCGCCACGTCGCCGACCGCGCCATACTCCCCGGCCCACCACTTCCGTATCGCGCGTTCGGCCCCGACCCTCATGCGCGCCCCGTGGAGACCGTCACGAGCCACTCGCCTCGTTCAACCGTCGACCGATCTCGTCGGCCGTTCGCTCGGTCTCGTCCCGAGTAGCGTCCCGGGGAACGAAGACCGGATCCAGATACTCCACCGTGACGCGTGAAAACGGACGCGGCACCATGAATCCGTCCCAGCTCCGAAAGCGCCAGCCGGCCTCCGGCCGCACGGCGATCGGGACGATCGGGACGCCGCTCATCTGGGCCGCGACCACGACACCAGGTTTGAATACGCGCGGGGGGCCGGTCGGCCCGTCCGGCGTCACAGCGAGATCTCGGCCGGCGCGGGCCGCTCGTACGAGCGCCTTGAGCCCCTTCGTTCCTCCGCGCGTGCTCGACCCACGGGCGGTGCCGAAACCGTGCCGCTCGAGGACGCGGCTGATGTACTCCCCGTCGTCGTGCTCGCTGACGAGGACGACGATCCCCTCGTGGCGGTGGATGTGAACCAGCGGGAGGAGGAGGCCGTGCCAACAGGCGAACATCACCGGCTGACCACGCTCACGAAGCTCCCGGTGCTTCTTCGCTCCGACGACATCGAAGCGCGTCGTGAGAAAGAGCGCCCCCATCATCCCGGTTCCGAGGACACCGGCGCTCTCGAACCGAAGCTCGCTCACGCCACGACCTCGTCGAGAAGGCCGGCGACCCTGTCGGCCGCACCGGGCGACCCCAGCGCGTCCCGCACACCGTCCAGGTCGAGGAGCTGCTGTCGGTGCTCCGAAGTCGACGGGTCGAGAAGAGAAAGGAGTCGATCGGCGATGGCGACCGGGTCGGTCTCCTCCTGCACGTACTCCGGCACGACCCGACGCCCCGCGACCAGGTTGGGGAGCCCGATGTCCCGGACCTTCAGGACCTGTCGGGCCACCGCGGCCGTGAGCGGGCTGGTTCGATACACGACGACCATCGGCCGTCGTTCGAGGGCCGCTTCCAGCGTGGCGGTGCCGGACGTCACGAGCGCTGCAGCGGCGTGTCGGAGCAGGCCGCGTGTGTCCTCGACCAGGGCGAGGCCGGTTTCGTGGAAAGGGAGGGCCGACACCGACGGAGCCCTCGACAGCACGGGCAGCACGTCGGGGCGTCGGGCCGCCACGGCGGTCGCGACGTCCTGGCACAACCCCAGGTGCCTCCGGATCTCCTGCGAGCGCGAGCCCGGAAGGAGGGCCAGGATCGACCGATCCGGGTCGAGCCCCCAGCGGTCGTAGAAGGCCTCTCGGCTGTCCACATGATCGGGGCGGTCGAGAAGCGGATGCCCGACGTAGCGGGCATCACCCCCATGTTCACGGAAGAGGTCGACCTCGAAGGGAAAGATCACGCCGATCCGATCGGCTCGCTCCGCGAGGGTCGCCGCCCTCCGCCGGCCCCAGGCCCACACCTTCGGAGCTACGTAGTAGACGACGGGGAT
>JAUIKL010000006.1 GCA_030430625.1 Gemmatimonadota bacterium | reverse complement strand
TCCCCCACATCGTCGTCTCGTTCGGGAACCCCTACCTCGTGGCGGATTTCCCGGACGTGCAGGCGTACGTGCTCGGGTGGAACGGCTCGGAAGCCAGTCAGCGCGCGGTAGCCGGCGCGATCCTCGGTCGTACCCACATCACCGGTCGCATGCCGACGGGTGTGCCGCCGCTCTTCCAGATCGGCGACGGGCTTTCGATCCCGCAACGAAGCCAGGCAGCGGGTGCAGGGCGTTAGTCGGGCCGCCGCGTTTGCGGCGGTTCTGCTGACGGGGGCGTGCGCGGGCACGTCCTCGACTGTGTCGAACCCACCCGCGTCGAACGACGGCGGGAATCGTGGCGGCGTGGGCGCCCCGACCGACGGACGCGTACCCGCGGTGGCCCCGTCGCTCGACGCGGCAGGCCGCGCCTGGGTCGAGGCGACACTCGATCGGCTGTCGTTGCGGGAGCGGATCGGCCAGCTCGTGATCGAGTGGATTCCAGGTGGCTACGTCACACCGACGAGCGCGGACTTCGAGCCGCTCCGTGCGTGGATCGAGGACGATCGGATCGGCGGTGTGTCCCCGTCGATAGGGACGCCACACTCCTACGTGGCGAAGCTCAACGAGCTGCAGCGGCGGGCCGACGTGCCGCTCCTCGTGGGCTCGGACTTCGAGAACGGCGGGCCGGGCATGAGGATCCACGGCGTCTTCGCTCTGCCGTCGATGCTCGGCCAGGGCGGTGGAACGGACTTCCCGCCGACGATGGCGTTCGGTGCGATCGGTGACGAACGCTTCGCGTACGAGTACGGACGGATCACCGCGCGGGAGGCCCGCGCCGTCGGAGTGCACTTCCTCTTTGCCCCGGTGCTCGACGTGAACTCGAACCCGGACAACCCGGTGATCGCGACGCGGGCGTTCGGTGGGGACGTCGACCTCGTCTCGCGGATGGGGACGGCGTTCATCCGCGGTGCTCACGCGGGTGGTGTGCTGACGACCGGGAAGCACTTCCCGGGTCACGGAGACACCTCGACGGACTCTCACCTCGGCATTCCGGTGGTGGACGGTGACCGCGTGCGGCTCGACCAGGTGGAGTTGGCACCCTTCGCCCGAGCCATCGAGGAGGGCGTCGACGCGATCATGACCGCGCACGTCCAGCTGCCCCAGGTCCTCGGCGTCGGGGCGCCTCCGGCCACGCTGTCGCCGGAGGTCATGACGGATATCCTGCGTGACGACCTCGGCTTCGATGGACTTCTGTTCACCGACGCGATGACGATGCGGGGCATCACCGACATGTACGGGATCGGCGAAGCCGCGGTGCGGGCCCTCGAAGCAGGGTCGGATGTCGTGCTCTCGCCGTCCGCCGTGACCGAAGCCATCGACGCGATTGCGGAGGCCGTGGCCGAGGGCCGCATGTCGGAGGAGCGGATCGACGCGTCCGCGCGACGGCTCCTGGAGCTGAAGGCCCGGCTCGGGCTGCACGAGAACCGGATGGTGTCCCTCGACCGGGTGACCGACGTCGTCGGCTCGGGTGCGCACAACGCCTTCGCCGACACGGCCGCCACGCGGTCGATCACCCTCGTGCGGGATCGGGATCGACTCGTCCCGATGGATCCCCTTTCGACGGATCGGACGCTGCACATCCGCTATGCGCCGTCGACCCGGCTGTGGGCCAACCGCGCCTTCGCCTCGGGGCTGGCCGACCGGGTCTTCGACCTGGCGGAGATCCGACTGGACGAGCGGAGTGACTCCGCCGCGTTCGCCGCGGCCGCCGAGGCGGTCGAGGGTGCGGACCGCGTCATCGTGACGGCGTACGTCTCCGCCGCGGCCGGCTCGTCGGAGAACGTGCTCCGGGAGCCACTTCGGGATCTCGTTCGGCAGAGCGCCGAGACCAAGCCGACGGTGCTCCTCTCCTTCGGCAACCCGTACCTCTTGTCCGCCGTACCCGAGGTCGGGAGTTACCTCCTGGCGTGGGGTGACCGGGATCGGATGCAGTCCGCGGCGGTGGCCGCCCTCTTCGGAGAGGAGGCCATCAGCGCCCGCCTTCCGATCCCGCTCCCCCCCTTCCACGACTTCGGCGAGGGCCTCGATCGGGCCAAGGTCGCGGATCGGCTGGCGGCTCTCGAGATCGAGGACCCGGTCGTCGCGGCGGGGATCGCGGCTGCGCGCGGGGGGGCTCCGCGGGGCCATGCGCAGACCGTGGCCGACCCCGCCTCCGTCGGGATGTCGGCCGAGGCGCTGGCCCGGATCGACGCCATTCTCGAGGCCGGGATCGCCGACTCGGCGGCGTCGGGTGCGGCGGTGGCCGTCGGCCGCCACGGCCGGCTCGTGAAACTCGAGGGGTTCGGCGAGCTGCAGTACGGCACCCGCCGCCCGGTGACCCCGACGTCGATCTTCGACCTGGCGTCGGTCTCGAAGGTCGTGGGGACGACGACCGCGGCCATGATGCTGGTGGGAGACGGAGCGCTCGACCTCGACGCGCCGGTCGTCCGGTACCTGCCGTGGTGGAGTGAAGGCGACGCCCGGAAGAACGAGGTCACGGTCCGACAGCTCCTCACGCACCGGACCGGGCTGATCCCCTTCCGGACGTGGTACCACGAGATGTCGGGCATGGACGCCTACAAGGCGGCGGCCGCCGCGGAGCCTCTGGAGGTCGCGCCGGGTTCGCGGACCGCGTACTCCGACATCGGCATCATGACGTTGGCATGGGTCATCGAAGAGGTCTCGGGGCAGTCCCTCGACGACTTCCTCCAGGACCGCCTGTGGGACCCCCTCGGTATGCTGGAGACGCGGTACAACCCGCCCAGCACCCTCCGCCCCCGGATCGCGGCGACCGAGATCGACACGATCTACCGCAACGAGATGGTGTGGGGGACCGTGCACGACGAGAACGCGGACGCCATGGGTGGGGTGGCCGGGCACGCCGGGCTCTTCAGCACGGCCGTGGACCTGTCCGTCTTCGCCCGAATGATGCTCAACGACGGAGTCGCACCGCCGTGTGCTCCGAACGCAGATCCGGGGGAGCCGTGCCCGGTACGCCGACTCGACGAGCGCAGGATCGTCGACGCGTCCGTTCTCGATCTCTTCACGACGCGCTTCGACGACACGTCGTCCCGGGCGCTCGGGTGGGACACCCCGTCGGCCCGTTCGTCCGGCGGCGACTACGTCACGAACGAGGCGTTCGGCCACACCGGGTACACGGGCACCTCGATCTGGATGGATCCGGAGCTCGACATCTGGGTCGTCCTCCTCACCAACCGGGTCCACCCGACCCGTGAGAACCAGAAGCACGTGCCCCTCCGCCGAGCCGTGCACGACGCGGCCCTGCTGGCCATCACGGATCGGACGGTCGAGCCCCGGGTGAACCGGTGACCGGCTTCACGACGCTCGATCTCGTCGTCCTGGTCGTGTATCTGGCCGGGGTCACGGCGTGGGGCGCGTGGCTCGGTCGGGGCCAGACGGGCGGCACCGACTACTTCCTCGGGAGCCGATCGCTTCCGTGGGTCGCGGTGATGCTCTCCGTCGTGGCCACGGAGACGAGCACGCTGACCTTCCTCAGCGTGCCGGGTGTCTCCTACATGGGGAGCCTCGTCTTCCTCCAGCTCACCTTCGGGTACCTGGCGGGGCGGATCCTCGTGTCGACGCTCCTGCTGCCGGCGTACTACGCGGGGTCGCTGACCACGGCGTACGAACTCCTGGAGCGGCGCTTCGGACTGCGTGCACGGCGCTTCACTTCCGGGATCTTCATGGTGACCCGGCTGCTGGCGGACTCGGTGCGCCTCTTCGCCACGGCGATCCCGTTGGCCCTGATCACGGGCTGGGGGTACACGACCTCGATCGCGGTCATCGGCATCCTCACCGTCGTCTACACGTACTTCGGCGGGATCAAGGCGGTCGTCTGGGTCGATGCGCTCCAGATGTCGCTGTACCTCTTCGGCGCCGCCGTCGCGATCGTGGCCATCGAAGTCGTGCTGCCCGGCGGGTGGAGCCAGGTCTTCGCCGACGCGAGCGCGGCCGGCAAGACGACCGTGCTCGACTTCTCCACGGACCCGACGGTCACGTACACCGTCTTCGCCGGGCTCATCGGAGGTGCGGTCTTCACGATGGCCTCCCACGGCACGGACCAGCTGATCGTGCAGCGTCTCCTGACCTGTACCGACCTCAGATCGGCGCAGAAGGCGCTGATCGGGAGTGGCGCGGTCGTCATCGGCCAGTTCCTCCTCTTCCTCCTCGTCGGCCTCGGTCTGTGGGCCTTCTACGACGGACGCGCCTTCGACTCGTCCGACGCGATCTTCGCGACCTTCATCGTCGAGGAGCTCCCGCCGGGTGTGACGGGCCTCCTGATTGCCGGCGTCTTCGCGGCGGCGATGTCGTCTCTCTCGTCGTCGATCAACTCGTTGGCTTCGGCCACGGCGTACGACTACTGGGCGCCCATGGTCGGAGCGGTGAACGACGAGGCGAGGACGCTGCGCGCCGGAAAGCTGTTCACCCTCGTGTGGGCGGGGCTCCTGGTGGCGGGTGCCTGCCTCTTCATCCCGCTCTCCGAGGGCACGTCGGCCGTCGAGGTGGCGCTGGGTGTGGCTTCGCTGGTCTACGGTGGGCTGCTCGGCGCCTTCGCGCTCGGTGTGCTCACGAAGCAACCCGGAGAGTGGGCGGCGATCATCGGCGTCGGCGTCGGGATCGGGGTCGTCACCCTGTTCAAGGACGCGATGGCGTGGCCGTGGTACGTCCTCGTCGGGTCCACGGTCACCCTCGTCGTCGGCATCGTCGTGGGCCGCTTCGCGCCCCACGAGCGGTCCCCGTGATCTACGTCGGCGTCGACGGGGGTGGCACGCGCACCCGCGCGGTCGTCGTCGACGCGGAGGGCCGTGAGCTGGCCCGCGCCGAAGCGCCGGGAGCGGTCGCGTCCCATGTGGCCCCGGGGCGAGTCATCGGAGCGGTCACGGCGGCTGTCCACGAGGCGTGTGGTGCTGCGGGAGCAGGCCTTCCCGTCGAACGCGTGTGGGCGGGACTGGCGGGGGCCGGGCAGGCGATTTCCCGAGCCGCCGTACTCAACGGCTTCGAGGAGAGCGGATTGGCCCGGGAGGTCGTCATCGGCACCGATGTGGAGGTCGCGTTCGCTTCGGCCTTCCCTGAGGGCCCCGGGGTTCTGCTCATCGCGGGGACGGGTTCGATCGCGTGGGCGCGCACCTCGGATGGGGAAGTGCTTCGCTCGGGTGGGTGGGGTCAACACCTCGGAGACGAGGGGAGCGGGTACGCCCTGGGACGCGACGGCCTCGTTCTCGTGACGAGGGCGCACGACGGTCGGGTGCCGCCCACGCTCCTGTCGGACGTTCTCCTTCGCGCCTGTGCCGTGAAGAGGGTCGACGGACTCGTCGGGTGGATGGGTGAGGCGACCAAGTCCGAAATCGCGGCGCTGGCACCGCTCGTCGTGGCCGCTGCCGACGAGGGAGACGCGGGTGCGTCCGAGCTCCTCGATCGAAGCGTTCGGGAACTGGCGGAGTTGGTGGAGCCGCTGCGTTCTGCGGCCGATCGGATGGTGCTGTGGGGAGGGCTGGTCGCGAACGACGGACCCGTCGGCGAGCGCGTGTCGGCCGCCATGGCGGCCCGTGGGTGGACGGTCCTCGACCGCGCTGTGGATCCCCCTCTGGGCGCCGCCGAACTCGCTCGGACCGGCACACCCGCGCACCCGGTGCCGGATTGACAGGTCACGACCGGTCAGGTCGTTCGATTTGACAGATCCGATGTATCGTAAGGTGTTGCAGCCGTGCATTTTGGCAGAAGTGGGCACCGTTGGAATTGGCACGGCGGTTGCACTTCTCGGGGGCCAGAAGTTCACCATCAACCATGGAGGCGTATCATGGCCCTCACCAAGTACACTGTCCGGCGCCCGTCCCTCGCTCCGTGGCCGGAGCTCGAGACGAACCGTCTGTCCCGTCTCTTCGACGACAACTTCTTCGCCCCCATCCGCAACAGCGGTTGGACACCCGCCGTGAGCGTCACGGAGAACGCCGACGGCCTCAGCCTGACGGCCGAGCTGCCTGGGCTGACCCAGGAGGACGTCACGATCGAGGTCGAGAACAACGTCCTCACGATCAGCGGCGAGAAGAGCGAGACCCGCGCGTCCGAGGACGAGGAACTCAAGTACCACGTCGTGGAGCGGAGCTACGGGAGCTTCCGACGGGCCTTCACTCTCCCGAGGACGGTCGATGCCGAGAAGATCTCGGCCTCCTTCGAGAACGGGGTGCTGCACGTCACGCTCCCGAAGGCGCCGGAGTCGAAGAGTCGGCGCATCGAGATCGGAGCGTAGCTCCGACGGGTCGGCGCCCACCACCCACGACCGACCCGAGCGGGTCCCGGTAGACACCGGGGCCCGCTTCTTCTTTTCTATGCGGAGACCCTTTCGGCGCGGGATCGACCCCCGCGGAGGCTGCCCGATGACGGACCCGATGCACTCCTGCGATCCGACCCGCGCCGAACACGAGAAGGTGCGCGCCTTCTTCGAGCGTGTGGCCGAGTCGTACCTCGACGAGATCGACGACCGTCCGGCCCTCGACTACGAAGCCGCAGGGTCGGCGCTGAAGTCCTTCCGGATCCCGCTGCCCGAGGAGGGGATCGGCGCCGAGGCTGCGCTCGAGTCGCTCTACCGAGACGGGTTGGCGGCCACGGGCACCAGCGCGGGTCCACGCTTCTACCACTGGGTGGTCGGCGGGGTGACACCCGCCGCGCTCGGCGCGGACTGGCTCACGACGTTGTGGGACAACCCGGCGTTCGCCTGGCAGGGTTCGCCGCTGGCGGTCGAGCTGGAGCTGCTCTCCCTCGACTGGATGAAAGAGCTCTTCGGCCTCGCGCCGGAGATGTCGGGTGTCATGGTGACCGGAGCCTCGATGGCGAACTTCGTCGGGATGGCGGCCGCCCGTCAGTGGTGGGGACAGGAGCAGGGCGTCGATATCTCCGAGGACGGGTGGGCGGGGCTCCCGCCGATGCCCGTACTCACCAGCGGCTACGTGCACGCGAGCGCCGTGAAGGTCCTCTCGCTGCTCGGTGTGGGACGGAAGCAGATCCGACGCCACACCCGGGACGCCGTCGGACGGGTCGACCTGGCTTCGATGGAGGAGGCTCTGAAGGGGCTCGACGGTCGACCGGCGGTGATGATGGCCGTGGCCGGCGAGGTCAACGCCGGGGACTTCGACCCGGTCGAAGAGATGGCCGATCTGGCCGAGAAGTACGGTGCTTGGCTTCACGTCGACGGGGCCTTCGGGCTCTTCGCCGCGGTGTCGGACAGAACCGCCCACCTCGTGCGGGGCGTCGAGCGGGCCGACTCGGTCACTGTCGATGGCCACAAATGGCTGAACGTGCCCTACGACAGCGGCTACGCCTTCGTGAAGGACCGGGAGATCCTGGCGCGGGCCTTCGCGTACACGGCGCGGTACCTGGCCGACCCGACCGACCCTCGACCCGTTCTGGGTGGACTCGGTCCCGAGAGTTCACGTCGTGCCCGTGCCCTGGCCGTGTGGGCCACCCTGCGTGCGTACGGCCGAGGCGGCTACCGTCGTATGTTCGAGAAACACCTCGATCTGGCGAAGCGCATGGCCGAACTCGTCGACGAGGCGCCCGACCTCGAACGGCTGGCCGATCCACTCCTGTCGGTGGTCTGCTTCCGATACAACCCCGGCGGGCTCGGTGAGGACGTGTTGAACGACCTCAACACCCGTCTCGGCGAGGCCGTGCTGGAGGACGGCCGCTTCTCCGTGGGGGTTACGGAGTACGGCGGACGGATGGCGCTCCGGCCGACGCTCGTGAACTGGCGGACCGAGGCCGCCGACGTCGAGGCGTTCGTGGAGGTGGTGCGCGGGCTAGCCAACAGGCTCACCCCCGAAGGCGACCTCGAAGGCGCAACGTGATCGCGGACCCCGATCGCAGACTTCGTGCACGGAGCCCCCGGTCGTCTGGCTGACGAGAGACTCGGCGAGTTCGCAGACCCGGGAATCATTGGCGGTCAACGCGGAGAACGGGCACGAGAAGCCCTGAATTCGCCACACCGCGTCGTGGCGTGTCACTTCGACCGTTGCGCCGAGTGAACGAAGGAGTTCGGCGGCTGCCTCGATCCTTTCGCTAGCCGACCCGTCGGTGGGGACCGCCGCACGGGCTCCCACCTCGATGAGGGTCTCGCGGACGCGCTCGGGGCCATCCGTTTCGTCGAGTACGGACAAGAGCCCTTCCAATAGGACGGCATACGCCTTCGGGAAGAGCTCGTCGGCCCCCCGGGAAAGCGCGTAGATCGTCGCGGGCTTACCCCCCGTTTCGCGCCGCGTGTCCCGCTGGGTCACGAGGCCGTCGCGCTCGAGCGCGGCCAGGTGCCCTCTGATGGCATTGGCGCTAACGCCGACCGCGTCGGCCAACTCCTGGACAGTCCGATCGTGGCGTAGGAGGAGTTCGATGACGTCTCGACGGGTACCGCCGAGAAGGCGGTCGATCCAACGACGTTGCCGCATGTCGGAGAAGGGGACAGGGGAGACACTTCGCACATGAAGTACTTGGCAAAGTCGCTCTGAGTTCCCGTGTATCGGATTGCCCGCCCTCTATTATACACTTACACAAGTAATAAGTTGACAAAGGTGGCGAAGTCGATGACATTCGGTCACTGATTTCAGAACGCTCTCAACCGATCCCGCTGTTGTGCGAGGAGGAAGAACGATGAAGACCACCCGCAGGACCATCCTAGTCGCGGCCCTCGCGGTCGCCGTTCACGGGTCGACCCTTTCCGGTCAAGAGCTCGACGACGCGGCGATTGCCCACATTGCAGTGACGGCCAACCAACTCGATATCACGGGTGCGGAACAGGCTCTCGAGAAGTCGTTGAATCGCGAGGTGCGCCGGTTCGCAAGCACGATGATTCGAGATCACCAGGGCGTCATCGAACAAGCCGCCGCTCTCGCCACTCGTCTCGGAGTCACACCGGCCGACAACCACCACAGCCGCGCTCTAGCCGATCAGGCTACAGGCGTACGGCGACGACTCGACGCGCTGAGCGGCGAGGCGTTCGATCGCGCGTACATGGCGAACGAAGTGGCCTACCATGAGGCTGTCATCGCGGCCGTCGAGGGGACCCTCGTTCCCAATACCTCGAACGCCGAACTCCGAGCGCTCCTGTCCAACGTCCTTCCGGCGCTGGAGACGCACCTCGACCACGCCCGAATGCTGAGCCACGAGCTCTCGGGGCGATGAAGTGTCGTCGCTCGCGGTCCCGTTGCCGAATCGCCCGGTGGGCGCCCCTGCTGATTGCAGTGGGCGCCTGCGGGGGGCCTTCATCGGCGGCCGCACCGGTACGCCGCATCACGGTCGAGATCCGGGAGATGGCCTTTCACCCGGCCGAAGTGTCCGCCCGTCCAGGTGACACGATCGTGTGGATCAACCGGGATTTCGTTCCCCACACGGCGACGGCGCTCGACTCCGCGTGGACCTCCCCGCCGCTGGCCGTGGGCCAGAGATGGCAAATGATCGCGGAGGCCACCACTGCCTCCGAATACCTTTGCGCCTTCCACCCCGTCATGGAAGCGCGTGTTTCGATTACCTCGTCCAACTCCACCGAGGAGGTGCCGTGAACGCCCGCACGCCTACCCTTTTCGTATTCCTGGCCGCATCGATCGCGATGGCCGGGTGCGAGGACCTGCCTACGCTCGGCGACGATCCGCCGGACCCACCCGACCCTCAGGCCGTGTTCCGCTTCGAGACGTTCGGCGACGAGACCTGGTGGACCGACACGCTTCGAATGCACGAAGTCATTCAGGCTGCCGTCGATCCGCTGACGGCGCTCTCGGTCGGGCTCAAAGTTGATTCGGAGGCGCTACCGGATGGGATTCTCGAGACGGTGGATCTCGAAGACCCAGCCACCACCGTAGCACTCATCGGCCTCGATGCCGTCCTCGGGTTGAAGGGGGAGGTGGACGCGGACGGCACGCTCACGCGGGTCGGGGTCACGTGTGCGCTCTGCCACTCTACCGTCGACGACGGCGTCATGCCCGGTATCGGCCGCCGCCTGGATGGTTGGGCCAATGTCGACTTGAACCCGGGATTGATCGTCTCGTTGTCGCCCCACTTCCAGGACCCGGCGGCTCAGGCAGTACTGACTTCGTGGGGCCCAGGGATGTTCGATCCACGCTTCAACATCGACGGGGTCAGCGACCCCGTGGTGATCCCCCCGGCGTACGGCCTCGAAGGTGTCGCGCTCGAGACGTACACCGGAGACGGACCGGTATCATACTGGAACGCCTACGTCGCGATCACGCAGATGCATGGCCACGGCGACTTCTCGGACCCGCGCATCGGCGTTTCGGTCGACTGGGACGAGGACCTGGTCACGCCGTTGCTCGATCCTCTTCGGGCATATCAGCTGAGTCTGACGGCGCCGAGACCGCCGGCTGGCTCGTTCGATGCCTCGGCCGCCGAGCGCGGGCGCGGTGTGTTCGAGAGCTTGGGGTGCGCGAGCTGTCATTCGGGACCCCTTCTCACCGACGCCGCCGAACGACTGCATGAGCCGGCTGAAACGTGTATGGATCCGACGCTTTCGGAGCGCGCGGCCACCGGTCTCTACCGAACGACGCCGCTGCGAGCCCTGTGGCAGCATGCCCCCTACTTCCACGACGGAAGTGCCGCGACCGTGGCCGACGTAGTAAGCCACTACGAGGGATGTCTCTCACTCACGTTGAGCACCGGACAGCGTTCCGATCTGATCGAGTACCTCAAGAGTCTGTGATTCACCACGGCTCGTTCGACCCAGTCGCCACAGCCGTCGATGAGAGCGGTGCTCCCGCGATGAGCGGGGGCGCCGCTCGGGACGCTCGCTGATCCCGCTCCTTGTTCGGCTCCGGGCTAGAGGGTGTGTCCGGTACGATGCGGCGCATCGTCCTCCAGGCACACCCGCAGCTCCTCCAGGAGCGCCCGACTGTTCGCCCCGCGTACCGGCCCGGGTAGGATGTCGAGCGGGTTGCCGTCGGGCTTCGTGAGCACACCGCCCGCTTCGCGCACGATGATGATCCCGGCTGCGAAGTCCCACGGCATGAGGATCTCCTCCCAGAAGGCGTCCAGCGACCCCTGGGCCAGGTAGCACAGATCCAGCGCAGCCGAACCACCCCGGCGTGCTCCCGACGCCGAGCGTAGCACGCGGTCGAGTTGCCCGAGGTACCGCGGCAGCGCATCGAGCAGCTTGAAGGGGAAGCCCGTCCCGACCATCGCCTCGATGAGGGGACGCTCGGTCGACACCGAGATCCGCCGACCGTTCTTGAACGCGCCCTCGCCCTTCGCGGCCCACCAGCGCTCGCCCGAGGAGCCCGAGACCACCGCGCCGGCCACGGGCGTTCCCTCGACCGCCACGGCGACCGAGGCACAGTACTGTGGGTGCTCGTGCAGGAAGTTCGCGGTCCCGTCGAGGGGGTCGACGATCCAGAGCGGGCCGCCGTCCCAACGAGCCAACTGGTCCTCGACGGGCTCGTCGCTCTCCTCCGCCAGAATCAGATGGTCGGGGTGGGCCTCACGAATGATGGCGAGTGCGGCGTCCTGCGCGTCGAGGTCGGTCTTCGAGACGTAGTCGGCGCGCGCCTTTCGGGTGGCCCCCGAGAGGACGACCCGTCCGGCGTCGCGTCGGTGGATGGCGGCGGCCGCCTCGGCGGCTCGCCGGGCGGTGGTCAGGAGAGGGTTCACGGGTCGGTGTCGGGGCCGATGGGGTGCCGATCGAGGGCTCGGACCCGGCTAAGGTAGCGGCCCGGAACACCCGAGACTCCCATGAACGGGGGCGCTGCCCGGAATCGTTTTCATTCGGACAGGCCCATCCGTATCTTCGACGTAGCCCCTACAACCGTGTCCGGAGACCTCGATGCAGGAACTGTTCAAGGCGGCGGTCGAACGCGGCGCCAGCGATATCCACATCAAGGCCGGCGACTACATGCGCGCCCGGATCCACGGTGAGCTGCAGCCGCTGACGCAACAGAAGCTCACCCTCGACCAGGTGAAGGGGATCGCGATGCAGCTGATCCCGCACCAGGAAGACCGGGATCGCTTCGACAAGCTGCTCGACTACGACTGCTCGTGGGGCATTCCGGGTGTGGGTCGCTTCCGCGTGAACCTGATGAAGCAGCGCGGGTCACCGATGATCGTGATGCGGTCGATCCCGGTCGAGATTCCGTCCGTCGAGGATCTGGGTCTCCCGCCGATCATCAACCGGATCGCGGCGTTCGAGCGGGGCATGATCCTCGTCACGGGTGTCACTGGTTCCGGTAAGAGCTCGACGATGGCCGCGATGATCAACTGGATGAACCGGCATCGTCGCCTCCATATCGTCACGCTCGAGAACCCGATCGAGTTCCTGCACCGGGACAACCAGTGCTCGATCACACAGCGGGACATCGGCACGGACACCGATTCGTTCGCCACGGGACTCCGCAGCGTTCTGCGTCAGGATCCCGACGTGATCCTGATCGGTGAGATGCGAGACAAGACGACGATCGAGACGGCGCTGAAGGCGGCGGAGACGGGGCACCTCGTCATTTCGACGCTCCACACGAAGAACGCGGTGCAGACGATTTCCCGGATCATCGCGGTCTTCGAACCGAGCGAGCAGGAGATGATCCGCGTCCGTCTCTCGGAGTCGCTCCAGGCCGTCGTCTCCCAGCGTCTCGTCCAGCGAAAGGAGGGAGGGCGCGTGGCCGCGATGGAGGTTATGCTCATGACCTCCACGATTCGGGACTGCGTCCGCGACCCCGATCGCATGGAGGAGATTTCGGACCTCATCGAAGAGGGTCGGAGTCACTACGGGTCGCAGACCTTCGATCAGCACCTCATGGATCTGGTGCGGTCCCGTGAAGTCGAGTTCGACGTCGCCAAGACGGCGGCCAACAACCCGGCGGACTTCGATCTGAAGATGAACATGTTCGGAAGCTCGTCGAGCGGGGCACAAGGCACCGCCGGCCTACAGGACGAAATGACCAAGATGATGGGGGGGTAACCCTGGATGGCGACTCGAGTCGATTTGAGCGGAGCGTTCCTGCCCGTAACCACGCCCTTCGATTCCGCGACGGGTGACGTCGACATCGGCGCCTTCCAATCGAACGTCGCCCGGTGGTGTGAACACCCCATCTCCGGACTCCTCATCTCGGGCTCGACCGGGGAGTCGGTCTTCCTCGACGAGGCCGAGCGGGTGGCCCTGGTCGAGGCCGCGGTCGCCACCGTGCCGGCAGGCGCGCTCGTGATTGCCGGGACCGGATCCGAGTCGACGCGACACACGATCCATCTGACCCGCCAGGCCGCGGACGCGGGCGCCGGTGCGGTGCTCGTGAGCCCGCCGGCGTACTACAAGGGCGCGATGACGACCGAGGTCCTCGCGAAGCACTTCGAGGCGGTGGCCGACGCGTCTCCGATTCCGGTGCTGATCTACCAGGTGCCGCTGCGGATGAGCACGCTCGACCTGTCGACCGAGCTGATCGCGCGGCTCTCGGCCCATCCGAACATCTGTGGCATCAAGGACTCGCGTGGGAAGATCGAGACGGTCGTCGACCTCGTGGGTGCCACGGACGACGACTTCGACGTTCTCGTCGGTAGTGGTGCACTCCTCCACCCGGCCCTCGAAGCCGGGGCGACGGGCGGGATCGTGGCCGTCGGACTGCTCGCTCCGGCGGAGGCAGCCGCGATCGCTATCGCCTTCGGGGAGGGCCGCAACGAGGACGCCGCGGCACTCCAGGCTCGGATCGCTCCGGTGCACCAGCAGATCATCGGAGGTATGGGCGTTCCCGGCGTGAAGGCCGCGACCGATCAACTCGGGTACGCGGGAGGCGCACCACGGCCGCCGCTGGAGCCTGCCACGGCTGCCAGGGTCGAAGAGATCCGCGGCATCCTGGCCGCCGCCGATCTGCTGGAAACGGCTGGCGTCTGAAGCCCCACCCGACGTGACACACGCGGCACCCCCCTGACGCCGCCCTCCATATGTGATACAATGTGTCGCATATGGACGGTGGGAGGCGCCCGGTGATTCGACCGGGCAGGGTATGGGCGTGGCTCCTCGGGCGGTTTCTCGCCCCGGAAGACCGGGACGCGATGCTGGGCGACGCACTGGAGGAACTCCAGCGACGCGCGGCCCGCGACGGCGTCCGCCGTGCTCGTGCGTGGTACCGCGGCCAGGCGATCCGCTCGCTCGGCCCTACGATGCACGCCCGATTCGACTCGAGCTTCGATCCGCCCCCGTCCTTCAATCGCAGAGGGGAGGGGTGGGGTATGTGGCGGAACGACCTGAAGTTGGCGGCGCGCGGACTGCGCAGACGTCCCGGCTTTTCACTGACCATCGTCGCGACGTTGGCGGTCGGCGTCGGTTTCACGACCGCGCTCTTCGGCGTGTACAGCGCGGTGTTCCTCGAGCCCCTGGATCTCCCCGACTCCGAGGAGATCGTGGTCGTCATGGGTGTCGGGCCCTTCGGCTGCTGCGGCCCGGCGTCCGGTCCGGACTACCTCGACTTCGTGGAGCGCGAGCGGAGCTTCGACGGGATGGCGGCGCTCAACCCGACCTTCTTCAACCTGACCGGCCTCGACCAGGCCGAGCGGGTCTATGGAACCCGGACCACCGGGAGTGCTTTCGACCTGCTCGAGGTCCCGCCCCTCCTCGGGCGTCCTATCCTGGAGACCGACCAGGACGGTGCGAGGGTCGCCGTCCTCTCGCACGGTCTGTGGCTTCGTCTCTTCGAAGGTCGGGACGACGCGATCGGAGACGTACTCGACATCGACGGCGAGCCGCACGAGGTCGTGGGTGTCATGCCGGCCGGCTTCGATATTCCGTCTCCCTGGGGCACGCTCCGAGAGCACGAACTGTTCACGCCGTTCCCGAACGAGCTGTTCGAGCGGTCGCGCGGGAGCCACGGCTATCCGGTGATCGCTCGCTTGAGCGACGGTGTTTCCGTCGATGTCGCCGAAACCGACATGCAGCGGATCGCGCGGGAGCTGGAGGCGGAATACCCCGAGACGAACACGGACTGGGGTGCGCTGGTCCAGACGGCCCACGAGTACCGCTACGGTGAGTCGGGCTCGCAGTTCAGGACGCTGCTGGCGGCCGCGGCTCTCGTTCTCCTGATCGGGTGCGCCAACGTCGCGGGGCTCCTTCTTGCACGGGCCGCTGGACGCGAAGGCGAGCTCGCGGTGAGAACGGCCATCGGTGCCTCGCGCCGAGCCCTGGCCCGCCTCCTCTTTGCGGAGAGCGTCGTCCTGTCGGCGATCGCCGCGCTCGGTGGGGTCGGTGTGGCCTACCTCGCTGTTGGAGGACTCCGGTCGCTCCTGCCCCCGACGGTGCCGCGGGTGGACCAGATCGCCGTGGACGGTCAGGTGCTCGTGTTCGCGGTCGCGATATCGGTGGGCACCGCGCTCCTCTTCGGCATCGTCCCGGCCCTGTTCGCATCGCGTACCGATGTGGCGGCACGGGTGAGGGAGAACGGTTACTCGACGTTGGCCCCGGGTCGGGAGCGACTTCGGGACGCCTTCATCGTGCTACAGATCAGCGTCGGCCTGGTGCTCCTCAACGCGGCCGCGGTCCTCGTCGGGAGCTACGCGAACGTCCGTGGCCAGGAGCACGGATTCTCGACCGAGGGTGTTCTCACCATGGCGCTCAGTGCCAATGGTCCGGAGTACGGGGACCGGGCCAGTGTCCTCCGCTTCTACGAAGACGTGATCGCCGAGATCGAGGCGGTCCCGGGCATCCGGGACGTGGGCTTCGTCACGAAGTTGCCCCTGGCGGGCGGGTCGAACGGCAGCATCCAGAGGGCCGACGAGCCTCCGCGCACGAACCAGAACGACGGGCCCCTCGTCGAGGTCTCGAGCGCGCACGGTGACTACTTCGCGGCCATGGGTATCTCGCTCGTTCGGGGTCGCCTGCTGGAGCCCGCGGACTCGACGCCGGGGGCGGTCGGCGTGCTCATCAACGAGCGGATGGCCGAGTCGGTCTGGCCGGGAGAAGACCCGATCGGCCAGCAGTTCGGCTTCGAGTCGGAACCACCGTGGCTGACGGTCGTCGGGGTCGTCGGCACCGTTCGGCAGTGGGGGCTGGAACAGGAGGCCCTCAACGAGGCCTACTTCCCCTATGCCCGGGGGTGGAGTGGCTCCGGCCACATCGTCGTCTCCACGGAGGTCGACCCCGCCACGGTGTCGGCCGAGGTCCGCGCGGCCGTGGGCCGGGTCGACCCCACCCAGCCGCCCGCGTCCCTCCAGACGATGGCCGAGCGGGTCGACCGAGCGCTCGCTCAGCGCCGCTTCTACACGGCCTTGATCGGTATCTTCGCCGCCCTGGCGCTCGGGTTGGCCACGGCGGGGATCTACGGAACGGTGACGTACTTCGTGGGTCGCCGGGTTCGTGAGCTGGGGATCCGCATGGCGCTCGGCGCCGGCGGGTCCGGCATCGTCGGCCTCGTTCTGAGGCGGGGCATCCGGCTCGCCGTGTGGGGTGTCGGCTTCGGCCTCGTGGGTGTTGTCGCGTCGACCCGGGTGATCGAGTCGCTCGTGTATGGCGTCGGCGCCGCGGAGGTCGTTACGGTCCTCGTGGGAGCCCTGGCCCTGTCGGCCGCCGCGATCGGTGCGTCGGTTCTTCCGGCGGCGCGAGCAGCCCGAGTGTCGCCCGTCATTGCCCTTCGATCGGAGTAACTCGTGGGTGAGTTCGAACAATTCGTGTTGTTGGCGATCGTGCGTCGCGGTAACCGGGCATACGGAATGGAGATCCGCGAGGAAATCGAAGAGCGCACTGGGCGCGACGTGTCGTACGGCGCGGTCTACACCGCGCTTCGCCGCCTGGGCAAGAAGGGGTTCGTGACCCATGAGCTCGGGGAGCCCAGCCAGGAACGGGGTGGGCGCGCCAAGAAGTTCTTCACGGTGCTCCCCGAGGGGCGGCAGGCGCTGCGCGACACACGCGCGGCGCTCGACACCATGTGGGAGGGCGCCACGGTGTAAGTCGACCTCGGGCCGGTGATCTCCGATGGGCCCGACTTCCGCTATGCGATTCGAGGCGGCCCGGAGGCGGCCGCACATCGACGAATCGACGCGGAGCTCGGGCCATGGTCGCCACGAATCGGGGACGCCTTCTCGCACTCTTCCTGGCCGCGGTCGCGGTCGCGGCTTCCTCCTGCGGTGAGGATCCCGTCGTCCCGCCGCCGGACGCGGACGTGGCGACCATCGACGTCAGCGCGCCGGTCGCGGCGCTCGATGCCGTAGGTCGGACCGTGCAGTTGAGTACGGTCGCCCGCGACGCCTCGGGGAATCAGGTCAGCGCCTCCGTGACGTGGGCGTCGTCCGACGTGTCCGTTCTCACGGTGAGCGCCTCCGGAGAGGCCACGGCCGTGTCCGATGGAGATGCCACCGTGACGGCCAGCATCGGAGGTGTCGAAGGTGATGCCCAGCTGTCGGTCCTCCAGGTGGCGACGGGTCTCGCGTTCGTGGACCAACCCGCGGAGGCGGACGCGGGGCAGCGCATCGACCCGGTCGAGGTGGCGTGGGTGGATGCGCTGGGGACCCCGGTTGTACGTCGGGTCGACCCGATTGCCCTCTCGCTGGCCGAGGACGTTTCGGCGAACTACGAGTTGATCGGTGGGGAAGCGCGAGCCGCCGAGTCGGGCGTGGCGACCTTTACCGACCTCGCAATCGAGGGGCCGGGCGGTGCGGTTCGTCTCCGTGCCACAGCCGCCGACTTCGACGAGACCGGCGCGGATCTCACTGTCCGGGAGATCGTGGCGCCCTTCGACGACTTCCAGGCCGCCGATCTGGTGATCGGGCAGAGCGACTTTTCTTCCGGGGAGCGCTCGCTGGGGGCTACGCGCCTGCAGGGCCCAGGGGGTGTGACCCGGATCGGAGAAGACGGGCCGTTCTACGTCGCCGACCTCCTCGGATCACGCATTCTCGGGTACGAAGCCATACCCACGGTCAGCGGGAAGGGAGCGGAGTTCGTGCTCGGTCAGGCGGACTTCGATTCGGAGGACGCGGACTCCACACTCAGTGCTGAGACGTTCGGCTACCCGGCGAGCATTGCGACGGACGGGCAGAAGCTTGTCGTGAGCGACGTCGCCAATAATCGGGTTCTGATCTGGAACGATGCGCCGCACCCAGGACGCCGAAGCGCGGACGTCGTCGTGGGGCAACCGAACTTCACGTCGAGTACCGAGGGAACGTCGCGAACCACGCTGTGGCAACCATCGGGTGTTTCGGTCGCCGGTGGGCGACTCGTCGTGGTGGACGCCTTCAACAACCGAGTCCTGATCTGGAATACGATCCCGACGGCGAACGGGGCCCCGGCGGACATCGTCCTGGGGCAGCTCGACTTCAGCACCGCGTTCCTCGGGCGCTCGGGGGCCTCGGGGTTCAACAGTCCCTGGGGTGTGTGGAGTGACGGTGAGCGCCTCGTCGTCGCCGACGAAGGCAACGATCGGGTACTGATCTGGGAGGAGTTCCCCGTGTCCAACGGGGAGCCCGCAGACCTGGTGATCGGGGTGGATGATTTCGATGCCGGACCACCCCCTGGCGTTCCGGCTGCCGATCGGAACCGCCTGAACTGCCCGCGCGGCGTGACCTCCGACGGGGAGTTCCTCTACGTGGCCGACACCGGCTTCAATCGGGTGATGATCTACCCGTTCCCGACCCGGTCCGGCGTGTCGCCCATCGGCGTGTTGGGTCAGAGCGACTTCACCCTCGGTGCGTCCGATGACCCGAATCAGGATGGGCAGTCGGACGGTGTGGCATCGGCCCGCACCTTCACGGCTCCTTCCTTCGTCGACCTCATCGACGGGAGCCTGTTCGTCTCCGATCTGACCAACGCTCGCGTTCTTCGGTTCACACCCGTGCGGTAGAACATCCCGCGGTCGCTGCCAGACGACGCCCCCGACCACCCCTCCGATTTTCGTTGACACCCCTTCAGGCCCCGTCTAGCTTTTCCCAAAGGATACACACGCCACGGGCCCATCCCCCTGCCGGGGACGGGCCCGTTTTTTTCTGTCCGAGGGACATTCATGACGGCTCGCGGTTCGTGCACGGTCATCGTCGGTGCCCAATGGGGTGACGAGGGGAAGGGGAAGATCGTCGATGTCCTGGCCGAGAACGTGGACATCGTGGCCCGCTATCAGGGCGGGGCGAACGCCGGTCATACCGTGCACGTGGGCGACGACGAGTTCGTCCTTCACCAGATCCCGTCGGGGATCCTCCACCCCGGGCGTCGCTGCTTGCTGGGCAACGGCGTCGTCCTCGACGTCCGCCAGTTCTTCCAGGAGTACGACGGAGTCGTAGCACGCGGGATCGACATCGACGGGCGGATCGGGGTGAGCTACCGCGCCCAACTGCTCATGCCGTACCACCAGCTCCTCGACAAGGCCGTGGAGCATGCCGCGGCCACGAAGATCGGCACGACGGGGCGCGGGATCGGACCGGCGTACGAGGACAAGGCGGGCCGGCGCGGCGTGCGCGTGGCCGACCTCCTGAACCAGGACCGACTGGCCAAACGGATCGAGGCCGCTCGCTCCCGAGTCGAAGGGAAGCTCGACGAGTTGGGGGTTCCTGCGGCACGGCTCGACGAAGCGATGGACGAGACCCTCGCGCTCTCGGATCGCCTGCTGGCCATCGCCTCCGATGTCGGCCCCGAGATCAGCGCGGCGCTCGAAGAGGGCAAGCACGTGCTCCTCGAGGGGGCCCAGGGCACGGCACTCGACCTGGATCACGGCACGTACCCCTTCGTGACGTCGTCGAACACGACCGCCGGTGGCGCCGCCACGGGGACAGGGATCGGCCCGACATCGATCACCGACGTGATAGGCATCGTGAAGGCCTACACGACTCGCGTGGGCGAGGGGCCCCTTCCGAGCGCGATGACGCAGGAGATGGACGAGCACGTCCGCAAACTCGGTGGCGAGTTCGGGGCTACGACGGGGCGGCCGCGCCGTTGCGGTTGGTTCGACGCCGTGCTGACGCGTTACGCCTCCCAGGTGAACGGTCTCACCGGCATCGCCGTGACGAAGCTCGACGTCTTCGACACGATGCCGGAGGTGAAGATCGCGACGGCGTACCGGATGCCGGACGGCAAGGAGCGCCGCTTCTTTCCCGCCGACACGTGGTCGCTCTCCGAGATCGAGCCGGTCTACGAGACGATGCCCGGCTGGGAGGCGCCTACGGGCGACGTCCGGAAGCTCGAGGATCTCCCGAAAAACGCGCGGGCCTACCTCGATCGGATCGAGGAACTCACGAACGCGCCCGTGCGGTGGGTATCCGTCGGAACCAAGCGCAGCCAGATCATCCCGATCGGCTGAGGTCGGCCCGGCCCGCCAGGAGTGAGTCCGGCCCGCTGAGCGTCAGCCGAGGCCGGTGACCATCAGTACGACCCGGATCACCCAGATCGAGGTGAAGATCACGGCCGGGAAGAGTGCGAGACCGACCCCGAAGGTCAGGCCCATCCGGTAGAGGACGGGCCCCACGGGTAGGACCTCCCCGCGCCAGAGCTTCTGCACCGCGATCTCGACGATCGAGCCCATCGTGTAGAAGACGTTCGCGCCGATGCCGAAGAGGAGGATGCCCTCCCACGGAATCAGTTCGGGGTCGCTGATCGGAGGGAGCGAGGTGAGGACGGCGAAGGTCGCGGTCGTGAAGAGTCCGGCTGTCCCGACGAAGACGTTGTAGGCCAGCCGCCGCGACTCCCACCAGCGGACGATTCCACCGACGGTCCGCTTGGCCGGCGCGGGGAAGAGGAACTCGGTCAGGGCGCTCATTCGATACTCATAGCAGGCGGTGTCTTCGGCGTCGACCTTTGACGGTCACAATGTACTTTGCCTTGCAAAGTCGATGCCAGTCTCTCGATCCCCGGGGCTTCGGAGGGCTTCCGGGGGAGGCTAGCTTTCGATCCCGTATCGGTCGGTAGGGGCCGTGTATCCAAAGGGACGTGGGGAGTACCCGACACGATGTTCGACGAACTCGGAACCAAGCTCGACAGCGCCCTCGGCAAGCTGAGGAAGCGCGGCGTTCTCACCGAGCCGATGATCAAGGAGGGGCTGCGGGAGGTCCGCCGCGTCCTCCTCGAGGCCGACGTCAACTTCAAGGTGACGCGAGACTTCCTCGGTCGGGTGCAGGAACGCGCCCTGGGCGAGCAGGTGCTCAAGGCGGTCTCCCCGGGTCAGCAGGTCGTCAAGATCGTCCACGACGAACTGGCCAACCTCTTCGGAGAGGGGCGCCCGACGATCGGCAAGGCGACCTCCGGACCGACGGTCATCCTGATGGTCGGGCTCCAGGGTGCCGGTAAGACGACGACTGCCGCCAAGCTGGCACGCCGTCTGGCCCGGGACGGTCGGACCTCGATGCTGGCCGCCTGCGACCTCCAGCGACCGGCCGCCATCGAGCAGCTGCAGACGCTCGGTCGACAGATCGACACCGAGGTCTACGCCGGTGAGTTCGGAGGCGATCCCGTGGCGGCGGCGCGTGAAGCCGTCGCGCAGGCCCGCGAGCAGAAACACGGGGTGGTCATCGTCGATACGGCGGGTCGTCTGCAGATCGACGACGCCCTGATGGACGAGCTCGGACGGATCCGTGACGCGGTCGGTCCGACCGAGATCCTCCTCGTGGCCGATGCGATGACCGGACAGGAAGCGGTCACGATCGCACAGGGCTTCGACGACGCGCTGGGGATCACCGGCATCGTGATGACGAAGATGGACGGCGATGCGCGCGGTGGTGCGGCGCTGTCCATCCGCGGCGTGACCGGCAAGCCGATCAAGTTCATCGGTGTCGGTGAGGGGATCGACGACCTCGACTCCGCCGATCCGGAGCGGCTGGCCGGTCGAATCCTCCAGATGGGTGACGTCGTCGGCCTCGTCGAGCGCGCCCAGGTCGCTATCGACGAAGAGGAGCAGGCCAAGCTGCAGGAGAAGGTCCTCGGTAAGGGTCGCTTCACCCTGGAGGACTTCCTCACCTCGATGCGACAGATCCAGAAGATGGGACCGATGGATCAGCTACTGAAGCTGATCCCCGGGGCCGGGAAGATGAAGATCCCGGCCGCCAACCTCGACCCGAAGCGGTTCAAGCACGTCGAGGCGATCATCCTCTCGATGACACCCGAGGAGCGCGCGAACCCGAAGATCATCAACGGGTCCCGCCGGGCGCGGATCGCGAAGGGGAGCGGGCGACCCGTAGCCGAGGTGAACCGCCTGCTCAAGCAGTTCAAAGAGATGCAGAAGATGATGAAGCAGATGCGCGGCATGATGGGTGGCCGCGGCGGGGGGATGCCGGGTATGCCCGGCATGCCGGGTGGGATGCCCTTCGGGCGCTGAGCGCTGCGACCGGGCTCGCCGGAGTCAGCGGGTCCGGGCGTACGTGAACTGGAAGCCGTCGTAGACGTTGTCGGACAGGGTCAGCGTGTCCCCTTCGTGGAGACGGATCACCTGATCGAGGCCCGACGACGTCGAGAGGATCCACACCTCCTCGGGTCCGAAGATCGACGTCCCCCGGCCGAGCTCGAAGTCGGTCGTCGACTCCAGGGAGCCGTCCTCACTCCGCCGTTCGATCGTGTTGTCGGCCGTGATGACGATCGAGCCGGTGGCCGGATCCCCCATACCCTGACCGGTGATCCCGCCGCTCGATCCCAGGTACTCCCAACGCCCCCGGTACTCTTCGGGAAGGGATGTCGACGAGCCGGTGGAGCAGCCGGCCGCGACCAGGCAGATCACCAGAATCGAGAGTGGCGTCGGACGTCGCGACCTGATCATGGGGCCTCCTGGTCCTGGTACGGTCTGCACGTTACCTGTTGTGACGGGCGGCCACGGTCGACGCGCACACGCCGTCAGAATACGAGGGGACGTATGACACCCGAGCGAGAGATGCTCCGACACATGGTGGCCACGATCGCGTATCGGGGAGGCAAGGCCATCCGCGGCGCTCCCGAAGGCTTCGGTTCGGTCTCCGTCGGGGAGGGCTCCCGCAGCGCTGTCGAGATCCTGGCCCATATCGGGGACTTGTTCGACTGGGCCCGCGCACTCGCCGATGGGGAGCACCGCTGGGCGGAGTCGACGGATCTCGATTGGGACACTCAGGTCGAACGCTTCTACTCCGGCCTCTCGGAGGTCGACACTCGGATCGCGTCCGAAGAGCCGCTCGGTCGCGAGGCCCCTGTTCGCGGCGAGAACTACTTCAAGGCCGAGGTCGAGCGCGGGAGGGTCGGTCGCGACCAGGATCCACCGGTCTTCGAGTTCGACTGAGGCCAGGAGATCCGGCTTCACCTCACGGCGACTTCCCAGCCGACGCGTAGGAACCAGGGTCGAGGTCTCCGCTCAAGGGTTTGGCGGACCTGGAGTTCATCGGGTCCGCCCTCGCGGTAGACCCACGTCTCGTCGGAGATCTCGTACCCGAGGTGCCACCGATCCGCCGAGAGGGTGATGCGCTGGCGACCGAACGCGTATCGGACCCCGCCGCCCCAGGTCCACGTCCACAACCCCTTACTCCACAGCCGCCCGCCGGAGACCCGAACGAGTGGCACGACGTTGCCGAACTCCCAGGGCGTCACCACGGCGCCGAGCCCGGTAGCCCAGAACGTCTCGCCAGGGATCGCTTCCGGAGTTTCGGTTCGGTGATAGAGGTCGCCGTCCTCGGGAGCGGGACGACTGAGCGCATCCGCGTAACACGACGTGCTGGCCGATCCGGTCCACGCGACGTTCCCCTCGATCGCGACCGTCCGTGAGATGGCGTGGCCGATGCCGACGTTGGCCGCGACGTACGTGGCGTCGCACCCGCTGCCGCCGAAGTCGCTCGGGTAGGAGGTAACAGGACCGAAGCCGAACCCGATGGTGTTCCTCGCCTGCGCTCGGAGGGTGGAGCCCGGAAGCAACATCACCACGACGAAGCATCCGAGTAGGACGCTCGTGGGCGACGACGATGAGGACAGGTCGAGCATGGGACGTGGTCTCCTTGTCGAGCCGAGGTGGTACCGCGAGCCTCGGGTGTGTGCTCTGACAACGACCGGCCGGCGGTGGGTATGACGGTTCGTCGATGGCCGATCGCTGTACAGCTTAGCCCGTCCCTTTTATCCTTTGCGTCTGCCTGGGAACCACCTCGGCTACACCGTAAGCAACGAACGATGCCTGCACGTATTCGACTCCGCCGGATGGGCCGGAAGAAGAAGCCCCATTACCGTGTCGTCGTCGCCGACAGCGCCTCCCCCCGGGACGGCCGCTTCGTCGAGACGCTCGGGTACTACAAGCCGCTTTCGGACCCCGCACGCCTGGTGCTGGATCTCGAGCGTGTCGACCACTGGCTCTCCGAGGGCGCGAGCCCGAGCGGTACCGTGAAGTCGCTGATCGCCCGCGCTCGGAAGGGCGGAGACGATACGGTCGCCGTCGGTGAGCAGGATGCCGAAGAGCGGAAGGCCAAGCGCGCCGAGCAGCTGGCCGAGCGTCGGGCTGCCGAGGAGCGAAAGGCCGCCGAGAAGGCCGAGGCCGAAGCTGCCGCCGAAGCCGAGGCTGCCGCTGCCGCCGAAGCGGAGGCCGCCGCGGCTGCCGAAGCCGAAGCCGGTGCGGACGACGCCGAGGGTGAGCCCGAGGCCGAGGAAGCCGCCGCCGACGAAGGCGAAGAGGCGGCCGAGGAGAAGTCCGAGTAACTCTCGGACCAGGCGCCATGGGTCGCACGGACCCGACGCACCTCGTCGTGGGCCACCTCGCCAAGTCCCATGGGACCCGAGGCGAGGTGTTCGTCCACCCACTCACGGACCACCCCGAGCAGACCTTTCTGCCCGGGGTGGTTCTGTCGTTGGGGAATCCGTCCGACGACGAACCGAACCCCGATCTCCCCCCGCTGCGCATCGCCGCGTCACGGCCGCATCAGCGCGGGTGGCTTCTGACGTTCGGGGGGGTCGAGGACCGGACGTCGGCCGATCTGCTCCGGGGTCGGTACCTCTTCCGCGCCATCGAGGACGTGGAGCCGCTCGCCGAGGGCGAGCTCTTCTACCACCAGCTCCTCCAGATGACCGTCGAGACGGTGGATGGTGAGGTCGTCGGGAAGGTGGTCGAGGTCTTCGAAGTGGGGCCGGCCGACCTCCTCGAAGTGCACGGGGAGGGCGGAACGATCATGGTGCCGTACCGCCCCGAAATCGTGGAGAGCGTCGACCTCGATGCGCGTCGGATCGTGATCGACCCACCCGACGGACTCCTGGATCTCCGATGAAGATCAACATCGTCACGATCTTCCCCGGCTTCTTCGAGGGACCCCTCGGCCTGTCCATCCCGGCGCGGGCCGCCCAGGCGGGCCTCGTCGAGTACTCGATGATCGACCTGAGGGACTACACGCACGACCGACATCGCACCGTCGACGACATCCCGTACGGTGGGGGCGCGGGAATGGTCATGAAGCCCGAACCCTTCTTCGAGGCGATCGACGACCTGAAGCCGAGCGGGCCGATCGTGCTCCTCTCCGCCCGTGGGAAGCGCTTTGCGCACGCCGACGCCGTCCGGCTGTCCGTGGAGCCCGAACTCACCCTCCTGTGTGGGCACTACAAGGACGTCGACCAGCGGGTGGCCGACCACCTGGCGACGGAGGAGATCTCCCTGGGGGACTTCGTCGTTTCCGGCGGGGAGTACGGAGCGCTCGCCGTGACCGACGCGGTCGTACGACTCCTCCCGGGCGCCATGGGGGATCACGACGCCGCGGCCACGGACTCCTTCTACGACGAGGGGAAGCTCTCGGCCCCGTCGTACACGCGTCCTCCGACGTATCGCGGACACGAGGTGCCCGACGTTCTGCGCTCGGGAGACCACGCGAAGATCGAGGCGTGGCGAGTCGCCGAAGCGGACCGCCTCACCCGCGACCGCCGCCCCGAGCTCCTGGACGGCGGCTCCGACTGACCGCGCCTGTCTGCCCTCAGTTCCCCAGGTTCAGGCCGTCCGTACCGCCCGGGTTCCACTCCGGCGTCGGACCGTCGGCCAGGAAGCGCACGGCCTCGACGGTCGCCTCGACGAGGACGGCCATGTGGTCGAAGTCGATCTTGTCGACCTCGTCCGAGGGCTGGTGGTAATCCCCGTGGAGGTTGAACGACGAGAGCGTGTGTGCGGGAATCCCGAGCCGCGCGAAGGCGATGTTGTCGCTGCGGAAGAAGAAGTTCTGGTCGAGTCTCGGATCGGCCACGATGGGCGAGCCCGCCTCGGCCAGCTGGTTGCCCATCGTCGTCCGCTCGAAGCCGGTCAGCCACGCGTGCCCGAAGCCTCCGACCGCATCGTCGGGGCGGCCGATCATCTCGACCTGTAGGTCCGCGACCGTGTTCTCCATCGGGATGATCGGGTTCTCGATGTAGTAGCGCGTGCCGAGCAGCCCCATCTCCTCGCCGGTGCTGAGCAGGATGACGACCGTGCGCCGGGGGGGAGCGCCCCGTGAGAGGACACGCGCCACCTCGAGCACGGCGACCGTACCCGAGCCGTCGTCGTCGGCCCCGTTGTAGATCGAGTCGAGCACACCGGCCTCGTCGGCCACGGGCGTTCCGATGCCGACATGGTCGTAGTGCGCGCCGAGGATCACGGCCTCGTGCGCCACGTCGGGGTCTGCGCCCCGAATGACGCCGACGACGTTGACCTCGGTCTGGAGGATCTGGCCGGGAGAAATCGTATCCCACATTTCGGCGTCGGTCTCCATGACCAGTCGCTCACGGGGCCCGTTGGGGGTTTCCACCGTCATGCGCACCATCGGCACGGTCTGGAAGTACCCGTTGTCTCCGGCCGCCTCGATCCCGTAGCTGCCGAGCTCCTGGGCCAGGAATCGAGCAGCGCGCTGGGCGCCCGGTGTCCCCGTGCGGCGCCCCTCCATCGAGTCGGCGGCCAGCGTGGACAGGAGCGACTCGAGCCGCTGTGCCGTCGTCATGTCCTCCACCGCCGGGCCGTCCGAGGCGGAATCGTCGGCGGCTTCGTCCGAGCCGCACGCCAGGAAGAAGACGGACAGGGACAGGATCAGAGAGCGACGGAACATGGAAACGTCCTTCGGGCGGGAAGTCGGCCACGGAAGATCCCGAAAGCCCGCTTGGGTCGCCACCCCGCGATCCGTCGATCAGGGTGTTGGAAGGGGTTCACCTTCCCGTGGGCGCTCACTATCTTACGCGTCTGTCCACGAACGGCTGACCGTGTTCCGGAGTACCCGAAATGACGGACGTAATCAAAGAAATCGAGCAGGAGAACCTCCGGGCCGAAGCGCTCCCGGAGTTTGCTCCGGGCGATACCGTCAAGGTTCTCTACCTCGTTCGCGAGGGAGCCAAGGAGCGCATCCAGGTCTTCGAGGGCGTGTGCATCGCCCGCAAGCACGGCGGGATCGACGAGACGTTCACCGTCCGCAAGATCTCGAGCGGCATCGGCGTGGAGCGTATCTTCCCCGTCCATGCCCCCACGGTGACCGGCGTCGAAGTCGTGCGCCGCGGTCGTGTCCGTCGGGCCAAGCTGTACTACCTCCGCGGGCGCCGTGGTAAGGCGGCCAGGATCGCGGAGAAGCGCACCACGCGCTGACCCTCCGGCCGTGACGCCGGAACACGTCGACGAGACGCGGCCCCAGGACCTGCTCGAGTACGAGCGCCGGTTCTGGGGCCGCGGTCGTTCGGTGGCCGGGGTCGACGAGGCGGGGCGGGGGCCGCTGGCCGGCCCGGTCGTGGCCGCGGCGGTCATCCTCCCCCCGGATACCCTCGTCGAGGGGGCCGACGACTCGAAGCAGCTGTCGCGCGAGGTCCGTGAGCAGCTGTTCGACGACATCCGTCGCGCCGCGCTCTGCGTGGGCGTCGGGGCGGCCTCGGTTCGCGAGATCGATCGGCGCAACATCCTGCGGGCCACGACCGTCGCCATGCAGCGCGCCCTCGAACAGCTTGCCGAAGCCCCGGAGCACGTCGTGGTCGACGGCCTCCCCGTGAAGTGGCTCGGTCGGGAGCACGACGCCGTCGTCGATGGTGATGCACTCATTCACTCGATCGGGTGTGCATCGATCGTGGCCAAGGTCGTTCGGGACCGGTTGATGCAACGGCTCGCCGCGCGTTATCCCGGGTACGGTTGGGAGCGCAACTCGGGCTACGGCACCGCCGAGCATCGCGCGGCGATCGAGGAGTTCGGCCTCACGCCCCACCATCGCTTGACGTTCACCGGTCTCCAGTACGAGTTAGCCTTGTAATCCACCGGTCGGATCACGGCTCTTCGACAACCCTCCGCCCCACAGGCCATGCGACTCGCTCGTACTCTCGCCTTCGCTTCGGTACCCGTCGCGCTCCTGCAGTCACTCGGGTGTGCGTCGGCCCAGGTGGCCACGACCTCCCCCTCGTACGACGGGCCGCGTCCGGTCTTCGTCGACGGCCAGGCTCAGGTCGTGGACGCCTTCCAGGATGCCGAGCGGTGGCTTCGACACGACCTCTGGGTCGAAACGGACTTCGACTCGGACGGAGACGGCCGACCCGACCGGGTCCACGTGGACGTGACCCGGCCGGCGGAGACCGAGGACGGTCTCCGGCTGCCGGTCGTCTACGAGACCTCGCCGTACTACTCGGGTGTCGGCTCGACGGGGTCGCAGTACTTCTGGAACGTCGAGCACGAGATCGGTGACGTCCCTCCGAGCCGCGGAGACATGCCGCCGATCGGTCACCAGAGTCGGCGCCCGACCATATCGAACTCACACGTGACGACGTGGGTGCCGCGGGGCTTCGTGGTCGTGCACTCGCAGTCACCCGGCACGGGGCTGTCCCAGGGCTGTCCGACCGTGGGCGGCATCAACGAGTCGCTCGCGCCGAAGGCCGTCATCGATTGGCTGAACGGTCGGGCCCGGGGGTACACCGAGCCCGTAGGTGGGGAGGAGGTCGAGGCGTACTGGGCGACCGGCCGGGTCGGCATGACCGGGACGTCGTACAACGGGACACTGCCGCTGGCGGCCGCGACCACCGGCGTCGACGGCCTCGAGGCCATCATCCCCGTCGCGCCCAACACGTCGTACTACCACTACTACCGGTCGAACGGGCTGGTGCGCTCCCCGGGTGGGTACCTGGGTGAGGACACCGATGTCCTGTACGACTTCATCAACTCGGGTGACCCCGCCCGCCGGGAATGGTGCAACGAGAACGTCCGGGACGGCGAACTGGCCCGGGGTCAGGATCGACTGACGGGGGACTACAACAGCTTCTGGGCGGGTCGGGACTACCTGAACGCGATCGACGGCGTTCGCGCCGCCACCCTGATGGCACACGCCTTCAACGACTGGAACGTGATGCCCGAGCACTCCTACCGGATCTCGGAGGCGCTCGAGGAGCGCGGCGTTCCTGTTCAGGTCTACTACCACCAGGGTGGCCACGGCGGGAAGCCCCCGCACGAACTGATGAACCGCTGGTTCACCCGGTACCTGCACGGGGTCGAGAACGGGGTGGAGAACGATCCGCGTTCGTGGATCGTCCGGGAGAACGTGACCGGCAACGAGCCGACACCGTACGACGACTACCCGCACCCGCAGAGCGAGGGCGTCACCCTCTATCCGCAGGGTGACGGCAACCGCGTCGGAGCCCTCTCCCTCACGGCCCCGTCGAGCGCGCCCATCCAGGGCCTCACCGACGACGTCTCGCGGAACGGAGCCGCGCTCGCGGGAGCGGCCGCGTCCGAGAACCGCCTCCTGTACGCCACCCCGACGCTGGCGCAGGACGTGCACCTTTCGGGTGTCGCGTCCGTGACGATCCGGGTCGCGGCGAACGCCGAGGCGGCCAACCTGAGCGTCTGGCTCGTCTCGCTGCCGTGGGACGACGAGGGGACGATCAACGACAACATCATCACGCGCGGCTGGGCCGATCCCCAGAACGACCGCTCGCTGACCGAGAGCACGCCGCTCGAGCCCGGAGTCTTCCGCGAACTCACCTTCGATCTCCAGCCGGACGACCAGATCATCCCGGCCGGACAGCGGATCGGCCTCATGATTTTCTCGAGCGATGCCGAGTTCACCCTCTGGCCAGAGCCGGGCACGGAACTCGAGGTCGACCTGTCCGGGACGACGATCACCCTGCCGGTCGTCGGCGGCCGGGATGCACTGGGCCGTCTGATCAGCTGACCCGACCGGACACCAAGTGGGCCGGGGCCCCGAAGGACCCCGGCCCGACACGCTCGTGACCCCCCCCTGGAAGCCGAGCGTGCCCGAGTGCGGTCGGGCTACCGGGTCGCGCCCGGCTCCAGGTCGAGGACCTCGACGGAGCGCGCGCGGTCGAGGAGGGCGAGGAAGTCCGCCCGGTAGCCGTTCGGATCGTCGCCCAGCGCGCCGCGCGCCAGACTCGACACGTCGGCGAGCGTGAAATCCCCACAGTGCTCCGAGGAGCGGAGAAGCATGCCCCACGCGGCGACCGCCGCGGAGAAGCGGAAATCGTCGGACGTTTCGGCGTCGATGTCTCCGACGGCCCGCTCGAGGAGACGGCTCTCCGTCCCGGTCGGCTCCTTGTAGCGGAGCTTCACGAAGAGGAGTTCCTCGTTGTCGGCGGCGCCGCCCGCGGAAGGACGCTGGTAGCGCAGGGGATCGACGCCCGGGACGACGACCTCCGTCTCGGCCCCGACCGGTACGACCTCGTAGAGCGCGGTGACCGAGTGTCCCGCGCCGAGCTCGCCCGCGTCCTTCGTGTCGTCGTTGAAGTCCTGGGCGGCCAGGAGGCGGTTCTCGTATCCGATCAGCCGGTACGCCGCGACACGGCTCGGGTTGAACTCGACCTGGATCTTCACGTCCTTCGCAATCGTGACGAGCGTACCGCCCATCTCGTTGACGAGGACCTTCCGCGCCTCGAGACGCGAGTCGATGTAGGCGAAGTTGCCGTTCCCGTGGTCCGCGATCTGCTCCATCTTCGCGTCCTGCAGGTTGCCCGTGCCGAAGCCGAGCACGGTCAGGAAGGTGCCGTCTTCGCGCTTCTCCTCGATCAGACGCACCATCTCGGAGTCGCTCGACGCACCGACGTTGAAGTCACCGTCGGTGGCCAGGATGACCCGGTTGTTCCCGCCCTCGATGAAGTTCTCCGCGGCCACGGAGTAAGCGAGCCGGATACCGGCGCCGCCCGCCGTCGAGCCACCTGCCTGCAGCTGGTGGAGAGCTTCGAGGATCGTCTCGCGCTCGCTGCCCGGCGTGCTGGGCAGGACGAGGCCCGCGGCCCCGGCGTAGACGACGATCGCCACCCGGTCCTGCGGGCGGAGTTCGTCGATCAGCATTTCGAACGCCGCCTTGAGGAGCGGAAGCTTGTCCGGGCTGTTCATCGACCCGGACACGTCGAAGAGGAAGACGAGGTTGTTGGCGGGCGCGTCGTCCATGTCGATCTCGCGACCCTTCAGGCCGATGCGGACGAGGTGGTGGTTCGGCTGCCAGGGTGCGGCGGCCACCTCGGTGCTCACCGTGAACGGGTGCTCGTCGTCGGCGTAGGGAGCCGGGTCGTCGTACGGGAAGTAGTTGATCAGCTCCTCGATTCGGACCGCGTCGATGGGTGGCCGCGAACCGTTGTTCAGGAAGCGACGCACGTTGGCGTAGGAGGCCCGGTCGACATCGATGGAGAAGGTCGACAGGGGCTCGGCGTCGACGGAGGCGAAGACGTTCTCCGAGATGTGTGCGTACGCCTCCCGGTCGGTCGGCGCCGGGCCTGCGGGCATGCCGGCCACGCTGCCTCCGCCCACCTTGGCCGTGCGTACGAACGACATCATCGAGGCATCGGCCGTGGCGACCGCGTTGCCGATCGCACGCCGCTCGGATGGGGCGGCCTGACCGGTCACGACCACCTCTTCCAGGGCCAGCGGGACGGGCCGCAGGGCGAAGGTCAGGTCGACACCGAGTTCGCCGATTCGGACGGTCTGGGCCGACCGCGCATAGCCGAGGCTGGTGACCTCGATCGTGACTTCGGAGCCGACGAGGCCGTTGTCGAGGAGTAGGACGAAACGCCCGTCGTCGGCGCTCAGGGCACCGGCCTGGATGCCGGCCGCCGTGATCTGGGCCCCTGCGATCGGTCGGCCGGTGTCGGCGTCGGTGACGACACCGCGCACGCCGACGGCATCGCCGGGTGTCGCGGGCGGCGGAGCCGTCGCGAGAAGGGCGATCGTCGCCAGGCTGAACAGCGATCGTGTGAACATGGAAACCTCCTGGGGTGGGTTCGGTCTGACCCCCATGACGAACGGAGTGCGTCCATCATGCACACCGGGCTCGCGCGCTCGACTTCGATCCAGTAGCCGAGTACACTTTCCGCCCACCCCCCTCTCAGGAGCGTTCGGACCGTGAGATCGATCGAATTGCGCCATCTCGCCTACACTGCGCTGGCCGGCGTCCTCGTCGGCCTGGCCGCGTGCTCGAGCACCATGGAACCGGATCCCGATCCGGATCCTGCCACCATCTCCGTCGTCGTGAGCCCGACCAGTGCGTCGGTCGAGCAGGGGACTTCGACGACCTTCGACGGCACCGCCACCCTGGGCGGCACCTTCACGGGTGCCGTCACCTTCACGGTCACGGGCCTTCCGACCGGTGTGACCGTCACCGTAGGGAGCGTATCGACGAGCGGGACGACCGCCACGGCCGAGATCACCGTCGACGTGGCCGCGTCGGTCGCGGCCGGCACGTACAACGGGACGGTCACCGCTGCAGGCTCCGGGGTGACGGCCACGGCGGCCTACGCCCTCACGGTCACCGAGGCGGCCTCCTCCGGGTCGTACACCCTCGGCGCCACACCGTCACCGATCTCGATCGAACGGGGCACGAGCGGAGACGTCACCGTGGCCATCACGCGGACGAGCTTTGCCGAGGCCGTCACCCTGGCGGCCGAGGGGCTGCCGGGAAATGTCTCGGCGAGCTTCGATCCAGCCGCCCCGACGGGTGACGCGTCGACACTCACCCTCGACGTAGCGAGCGGGGCTTCGGCCGGGACGTCCACCGTCACGGTACGCGGCACGTCGTCCCTGGCGGACGTGACCACCACCTTCGAACTCACGATCACCGACCCGGTGGGTGGCCAGAACCTCACGGTCGATTGGTCGACGTGTCCGGTGGACGAGCGTCCCCAGTGGCTCGCCTTCAGCGAAGGTGTCGGCGGCTCGTGGACGGTCGTGACCGGCGTGAACGACGTGTACGACTTCGGGATGCCCTCCGGTGACGTGCTCGGCATCGCTACCGTCTACGAGGACTCCGAGGTCGTGGTCGACTACATCGATCGCACCGCCTTCTCGGGCGAGGTCGACGCCTGTGGCGTGATGCCGTCGAAGACGGTCAACGGAACGGCGGCCAACGTCCTCGGAGCGACGACGCTGTCGCTCGGGGCCTCGTTCACCTTCGCGGGGCTGGACGGACCCTTCGGCTGGACCAACGTGGCGGACGGCCCGCTCCCCTTCGTCGGGTACACGACCGACGGGGCCGGGACGGATCGGATGGTGGTCCTGCGGGACCAGGACATCGCCAACGGCGGTTCGATCGGGACGATCGACTTCACGGCCGATGGCTTCACACCCGAAACGGCCACCGTGACCGTGAGCGGGCTCACCGCCGGTGAGACCGGGATCGTGTCCGCGGACTACGCCATGACCGGAGGCGGGGACGTCTGTTATGTGATGCCTCTCCAGTCGGATGCGTTCAGCGCCACGTTCGACCAGGTGGGCCCGCCGGCGTCCGAGCGGATGTCGGGTGAGTTTTTCGTGGCGGGCGCATCGGTGGCGAGCGCGGACCTGTCAGTGACCCGGTCAGTGAAGCGGGCCTACTCGACCCTCGAGGCAAGGACGGTGACGCTACCTCCGGCGTTGGCCGTACCGACCCTGACCGACCAGAGCGGGGCGGCCGACTATCTCCGGCTCCAGGCAGAGTTCACGGTGCCGCCAGAGTTGGAGGGCGTGGTGCTCTTCAACTACTCCGACGACGCTCACGACATGTCCCTCTTCGCGATGCAGGGCATCCTGAGCGGATCGGTGTCGCTGACCATGCCGGACTTTTCCGCGCTGACGGGGTGGGACGACGACTGGGCGATTCCCGCAGCGCAGACCGGCGTCAGCTACACCACGTTGGCCGGCTTCGGTGAAAACGTCCTGACCAACTTCCAGTCGGGGCTGTGCACGGACGGTGGCAGCCTGGTCACCTCCTCGATCAACGGGGACTACAACTAGGCCGAACGAGCGCTCAGCCGCAGGGGAGCGTCACGATCGAAGTGTGGGGGGGCGGTCCGAAGGGGCCGCCCCCTTTTGCTCGAGCCGAAAAAAAGTCGGGCTCCCCTCCGGAGAGGCCCACATATTTCTCGGATAGGGTGATCTCCCCGCATGTCCGTGAATCTGGAGCTTCGATGGTACGCTCGTACGCCGTCTCCCCTCGCTGGGGTGCCGTCTTCTGTCTCGCTGCATCCCTCGCCGTCGCCCTGCCGGCGTCCGCCCAGGACGCCCCCGAAGCCGTAGAGAACCTGTGGCGGGAGATCGACGGGTTGCTCTCGGACGAGGGGCTGATCCGCGCGCTCCAGGTGCCGCTGTACGGTTCGCTGGAAGCCGGCTCGAACGACCGGGTGACGCTGCCGCTCGTTCCGGGAATTCCGTTTCGCATCGTCGGGCTCTGCGACAGCGACTGCACGGATCTCGATCTGACGATCTTCGACACCGGCGGTCAGCAGCTGGCGACCGACGTGGCGCTCGACGCCACTCCGACCTTCGAGGTCGAGGTGAACGCCAACGCGACGTACGAGGTGCGGGTCGACATGATCACCTGCTCGATCGAGCCGTGTGTCTGGACCATCATGGCGTACGCCCCGACCGCGGCCCTCGCGAGCGGTGGCGGTGGTGCCGGTGGCTCGCGACAGACGGGTCAGTTGCAGAAGGGGGACGAGACCCTGAACTCCGGCGAGTTCTTCGACGAGTACTACTACCCGGTCCAGGCCGGGCAGACGCTCGTGGCCGACCTCACCTCGTCCGACTTCGACACCTACCTGATCGTTCAGTCGCCGAGTGGGGATCCGAGCGAGAACGACGACTTCGACGGCTCGCAGTCGCGCTCCCGCGTCGAGGTGGACGCCACCGAGAGCGGTGACTGGCGGGTCATGGTGACGACGTTCGAGCCGGGGGAGACCGGGAGCTACGCTCTGACCGTCGACGTCGGGGGTTCGGGTGCCGCCTCGGGTGGTGGGAGCGCGGTCGCGGCCGGGGAGACCCGCCGCGAGTCCGGCAGCCTGGCCAGCGGGGACGAGACGCTCGACAGCGGTGAGTTCGCCGACGTGTACCGCGTGCAGGGGCGGGTCGGGCAGACCCTCGTAGCCGACCTGAGCTCGGACGACTTCGACCCGTACCTCATCGTGATCGCGCCGGACGGGGAGCAGTCGGACAACGACGACTACGAGGGGGACATGACCCGCTCGCTCGTCTCCGAGCCCCTGACCCAGAACGGCGAGTACCGCGTCGTCGTCACCTCCTACCAGCCGGGAGAGGCAGGTTCGTACGACCTCCTCCTCTCGACCGGGAGCGCCACGGCGTCCGCGGGTGGGTCGCGGACGGAACGCGGCACGTTGTCTTCGGGCGACTCCGAGCTGAACTCGGGTGAGTACCTCGACGAGTACACCTTCGAGGGGCGCCCCGGTGAACACCTCCGCGTCGAGCTGGAGTCGAGCGACTTCGACACGTACGTGATGGTGCTCGGGCCGAACGACTTCCGGGAGGAGAACGACGACGCCGACGGGTCGACCTCCCGCAGCCGTGTGGAGGCCGAGCTGACCGAGCTCGGGACGTACCGCGTCATCGTCACGACGTACGAGCCCGGTGAGACGGGAGACTACTCGGTCACGATCGAGACGGGCGCGTCGACGGTGGCCTCGACGGGCCAGCGCGACGTCGAAACGCTCCAGTTCGGACAGCCCGCCCGCGGGGAACTCCAGAGCGGGGACGGTACGCTCGAAGCGGGCGAGTACCGGGACATCTGGGTCTTCAACGGTCAGGCCGGTCAGGTCGTCACCGTCGAGATGGAGTCCCAGGGCTTCGATTCGTACGTCGGGCTGGCCGGGCCGGACGGCGAGATGCTCGACGAGAACGACGACGCCGACGGTCGGACCGACCTGTCCCGGGTTTCGGTTCAGCTGCGGGAATCGGGCCGCTACCGGGTCATGGCGACGTCGTACGGACCCGGTGAGACCGGGTCGTACGCGCTGACCCTGAACAGCAGCACGTCGACGGCCGCGGACAACGGGCCGGCCCGATCGGGTGGCGGGCAGGTCTACGGGATCTTCGCCGGGATCAGCGACTACGGCGGGCGGGCCAGCAACCTGGCCTTCACCGCCGAAGACGCCGAGAACTTTGCCTCGGCCATGCAGCAGGGCGGGGGGATGCGTGCCGAGAACTCGGTCGTCCTCACCGACTCCGAGGCCACGGTGGGCAACATCCGCGCGGCGTTCGAGTCCCTGTCGGGGCGGATCGGCCCCGACGACACCTTCGTCTTCTTCTACTCGGGTCACGGTGGGCGCGTCCCGAGGCAGGGCGGCTTCGACCGGGCGGACCCGGACGGGCTCGACGAGACGCTGGCCATGTACGACGCCGACATCACCGACGATCAGATGAACGAGCTGATGGCGCTCGTCGACGGTGGAACGTCGGTGATCGTCCTCGACGCCTGCTTCAGCGGTGGCTTCTCGAAGGACGTCATCTCGGCGCCGGGCCGGATCGGCTTCTTTTCGTCCGAGGAGGACGTGACGTCCCAGGTGGCGGCCAAGTTCCGCGCCGGCGGATACCTGTCCGTCTTCGCGGCCGAGGGCGTGGGCGCAGGGCTGGCCGATGCCGACGGTGACGGCTCGATCAACGCCATCGAGCTCAGCCAGTACCTGCACGAGCGCTACCGGGACGACGTGCGTGCCGATCGCCCGGGGATGGACAGCTCCCAGAACGGAGCGTCGTACGTGCGGACGGGCGGGCCCCAGGGTGGCTTCCAGCACCTCGTGGTCGACCGGGGGAGCATCCGCCCGTACCAGGTGGTGTTCCACTAGGCCGCCCGCTCGTTGGTCGGCTACGGAAGCCCGGACCTCGGTCCGGGCTTCCGTCGTATGGGGTACCGTAGGTGTCACCCCTTGCACGTTTAGGTGAGGCCGTTCACCTTCCCTTGGCGCATTTAGGGGAGGGGTGATGAATCCGACATCGAAGCTGCTGCAGGGAACGCTCGAGTTCCTGATCCTGCAGTCACTCAAGAGTGGCGATGCCCGACACGGCTTCGGCGTGCTGCGGTGGATCCGGGATGCCTCGGGTGGCGCGCTCGAGATCGAGGAGGGCGCACTCTACCCCGCGCTGCACCGGCTCGAACGCAAAGGGTGGGTCGAGGCCGAGTGGGGCGTGAGTGAGAAGAATCGCCGCGCCAAGTTCTACACCGTCACGGCCGCCGGCCGTGAGCAGGTCGTTCGGCAGGAGGCCGACTGGTCCCAGTACGTCGACGTGATCGGGCGCGTCGTCGAGGTCGCGGGCGGGGCGTGAGTCCGAAACGTCCGAGGCTCGGCGCCTTCTTCCGAGCCCGGGCCGACGCCTGGCCCGACGAGGCGGTCGACCTCGAGATCCGGCACCACATCGAGATGCGTGTCGACGAGTTGATGGAAGAGGGGCTCGACGAGCCTTCGGCCAGGGCCGAGGCGGAGCGGGCGTTCGGAGAGGTGAGCCGGTATCGGGCGGAGTGTGTGGCGCTGCAACGACGTGAGGTGAGGCGGATGGATGGGCGCGATCGGATCGAGAGCTTCGCGAGGGATGTTCGGTTGGCCGTTCGCGGCCTGCGTCGAGCACCGCTCTTCACACTCACGCTGCTCCTGACCCTCGGCATCGGCGTGGGAGCGAACACGGCCATCTTCACGGTGGTCGACGCCGTGCTCGTTCGGCCGCTGCCGTACGCGGACGTGGACCGGCTGGTCGACGTCTCGCCGTACGACTCCGAGACGGGCTTCAGCCTCACCCAGCTCTACAAGGGAAGCGCCCTCGCCTGGCGGGACGAGGCCGACTTCCTCGAAGCCGTCGGCTTCTGGCGACGCGCGGACCGGGTGTGGGAGCGCGAAGAGGGTGCGGTCACACGGATCGAGGTCGTCGCGATGACGCCCGAACTCGTGGAGATCTTCGGCATCGAACCCCTGCTGGGTCGCTCGTTCACCGCGTCGGACGGTGCCGCCGGAGCCACTCCAGTGGCCCTGTTGGGCGAAGAGCGGTGGGCGTCGGATTTCGGTCGGGACCGGGACGTACTGGGCAGCATGATCGTCCTGGACGGTGCCGAGTACACGATCGTCGGCGTCATGCCGAAATCCTTTCGCTACCCGATCACGGCGCCACGGGACGTCTGGACCGCGCTCGGAGCCGACCAGATCAACGCGATGTCCGAGCGCGATCAGATGGGGCTCGTGGCTCGCCTCCCCGTCGACTCGGACTCGACGGTCGTCCACGAACGCGCCCAGGTCCTCCAGGCCGCCCTCGTCGAAGAGGGGCTGGAGCTCTCCGGCTTCGCGGAGGCGCGGATCGCGCCCATCGGCAGGTGGAGGGCCAACAGGAGCACCGAACGCGCCCTCCACGTCTTGATGGGCGGCGCCTTCCTCATCCTCCTCGTGGCGGGGATGAACGCCGCCAACCTCCTCCTCGTCCGAGGCTCGTCGCGGCAGGGCGAGATCGCCGTTCGGCTGGCTCTCGGTGCGGGGCGCGGGCACGTCGTCCGTCAGCTCGCGATCGAGGCCCTCCTCGTCGCGGCCGCCGCGGCGGTGCTGGCGATCCTGGTGTCGCTCGCGACACTCGAATCGATTCTGGCCTTTGCGCCCAACCAGGTCAGTGGGTCGGCGGCGACCCCCGTCGAGCTGACGGGACGGGTCGGCCTCTTCACGATTCTGCTGTCCGCGGCGGTCGGTCTCGGTTTCGGTGCCGCCCCGCTCTTCAGCGCCGTGACGAGCGCGGCTGCCCGAGGGATCGGGGCCCGCACGACCGAGGGCCGAGGCACCCGACGGTGGCGGGCAGGTCTGGTCGTGGCCGAGGTCGCGTTGTCCGTCGTCCTCCTCGTGGGAGCGGGCCTCTTCGGGAAGAGCTTCGCGACGCTCGTCGGCACCGACGCGGGCTTCGACGCCGAGAGAGTGGTGACCATTCAGCCCGGGCTCGTCGAAAGTCGCTACCCCGAGGACGAGGATCGCCGTGTGTACTTCCAGGAAGCGGCGGAACTCCTCAGGGCCTTGCCGGGCGTCGAGGGCGTGGCGTTGAGTTCGGGCGCGCCGCCCCGGAGCGGGATCACCTTCGGGGACGCGGCGATGCCGGAGGAGGGACCGATCCCGTCCGACCAACCCGACGTCTTCCCGTTCGCCTGGGTCGACGCGTCGTTCGCCGAGGTGTTCGGTCTCCGCTTCGTGGCCGGGCGGAACTTCACGGAGGACGAGGATCTGGAGGCGCGTCCCCACATCATCGACGTCGAGACGGCTCGATGGCTGTTCGGGACGGAGCGCCCGATCGGGGAGCGATTCCGATTGGGAGAGGACGGCGAATGGTCGACGGTCGTCGGCGTCGTCGAGAACCTCTACCTCAACGGCTTCGACGACGGCGGGGCGGAGATGGAGTGGATCTCCCCCATGCCGACCGACGTGTCGAGAGGCTACTTCATGCTGTCCGTGCGTACCTCAGGTGATCCGGACGAACTGATCCTCCCGATCCGCGAAGCTCTCGCCACGATCGATCCGGGCCAACCGATCGACCACATCGGGGTGGTGGCCGACGGCCTGGTGGACGCTCTGGAGCGTGAGCGCTTCCTCGTCCGCCTCATGTCGGTCTTCGCCGCGCTCGGCCTCGGCCTGGCCTCGCTGGGCACATTCGGGGTCGTGTCGTACGTCGTCCGGCAGCGGTACCGCGAGATCGGCGTTCGACTCGCTCTCGGTGCGGCGGCGGAAGATGTCCGGCGGCTCGTGCTGCGTGAGGGCCTGGCCATGGCAACAGCGGGGATCGTCGTCGGCCTCCTCCTGTGCATCCCTCTGAGTGGAGCCGTGGAGGGCCTGCTGGTCGAGGTCACCGCCTCGGATCCCGTAGTGATCGGGATGACGGTCGCAACGGCGTTCCTCTCCGCACTGGCCGCCACTCTCGGACCGGCTCGGTGGGCCTCCCGCGTCGACCCGATCGAAGTGCTCGGCGCGGAGTAGGACTCGCCGGAGGGACGATCGACTCGGGGAGGTCCGCGGGCGGACCGGCTCGATGAGGTCACACGGGGTGTCTGGCCGTGTCACCGAGATGGGCGGATTCTCCTAGCCCGTCTGGAGATCCGGGCGTATATCGTAGTCATGAAACTGATCTGGACGACCCTCGTGGCCGGGCTTGCCGCCGTCTTCGGCGCCAACGGCCTCGTGGACGATATCGACACGCGCGGCGCCGACCGCGGATACGGCTCGAACGCGACGGCGTCGGCGGTGCACGCCGTCGACGGCTCCGAGGTCTCGAACGAGGCGTTGAACAACGTGATCCAGGAGTACTGCGTCCGCTGCCACAACGAGCGGCGGCTTCGCGGTGATCTCTCCCTGGAAGAGTTCGACGTCGGCGCACCCCACGAGAACGCCGAGACGGCCGAGCGCATCATCCACAAGCTGCGAGCCGGGATGATGCCGCCCACCGGGGTGCGTCGCCCGGCGGGGGATTCGCTCGATATCCTGGCCGAGACGCTCGAGGAACAGCTCGACGACGTCGCCCGACGGAACCCCGACCCGGGTCGGCGAACCTTCCAGCGGCTGAACCGGGCCGAGTACGAGTCCGCCATCGAGGACCTCTTCGGCATCCGTGTCGACGCGTCGGCGTACCTCCCGACGGAGACGCTCAGCGAGAACTTCGACAACATCGCCGACACCCAGATCCTCTCGGCCACGCTGATCGAGGGCTACATGCGCGCCGCCGCGCAGGTGAGCCGCGACGCGGTGGGTGACATCGCGGCCGCGCCGGCCACGACCGTGTACAAGATCCCCAAGACGGTGTCCCAGGTCGGCCACGTCGAGGGGACGCCGTACGGCACACGCGGTGGGACGGCGGTGACGCACAACTTCCCGGCGGACGGGGAGTACGTCTTCGAGCTGGACATGCACCCGAGCCCGGACGGACAGCTGTTCGGGCTGACGGCGGGTACGAGCCGCGTGGAAGTGGCGGTGAACGGGGAGCGGGTCGCGCTGATCGAGCTCGACCGCTGGACGAACGAGGGTGATCCGACCGGCCTCCGGTGGGAGACGCCCCCGATCCACGTGAACGCGGGGCCGCAGAAGGTGACGGCGGCCTTCCTCATGGAGCGCGAGGGCCCGGTCACCGACCTGATCACGCCGCTCGACTTCACCCTGGCCGATCCGAACATGGGTGTCGGCTACGGTGTGACGACGGTGCCGCACATCCGGGACCTCTCGGTGTCCGGCCCCTTCTCCGTGACCGGTCTCTCCGATACTCCGGCTCGGCGCCGCATCTTCTCCTGCCGTCCTACGGCACCGGACGAAGAGGAGCCGTGTGCCGAGGAGATCATCGAGAGCATCGCTGCCGAAGCCTTCCGCCGCCCGCTTCGCGGGGGTGAGGTCGACGAGCTGATGACCTTCTACGACGAAGGTCGGACGCAGGGCGGCTTCGAGATCGGCATCCGCAACGCCATCTGGGCCATCCTCTCCAGCCCGCGCTTCATCTTCCGCCTGGAGAGCACGCCGGACGGCGTCGATCCGGGTGAGGTCTACGAGTTGGACGACGCGGACCTGGCATCGCGTCTTTCCTTCTTCCTCTGGGCATCGCCTCCCGACGACGAGCTGATCCGACTGGCCGCCGATGGCAAGCTGACGGACGAGGACGAGTTGGTCCGGCAGACGCAACGCATGTTGGCCGATCCGCGGGCCGAGACGCTCGCCACACGCTTCGCCTCCCAATGGATGCGTCTCCAGGACCTGGAGAAGATCAATCCGGACGCGCAGCTCTACCCCTACTTCAACCACCAGTTGAAGCAGGCGATGGATCGGGAAACCGAGCTGCTCTTCCACAACATCGTGCAGGAGGACCGGAGCATCCTCGAGCTGCTCACCGCCGACTACACCTTCGTGAACGGGCAGCTGGCGGATCACTACGGTATCCCCGGCGTCACCGGGTCCGACTTCGTCCGCGTCGAGCTTGCCGACGAGAACCGGCGGGGCCTGCTCGGACACGGCAGCATCTTGATGATGACGTCCCACGGGAACCGCACCTCCCCGGTCCTGCGCGGGAAGTGGGTGATGGAGGTGCTGCTCGGCAGCCCGCCGCCGCCCCCCCCGCCGGCCGTGCCGGACCTCGACGAGACGGAGAGCTCCGAGGGCTCGCGTCAGCTCACCACGCGCGAGCGGATGGAAATGCACCGGGACAACCCGGCGTGTATGTCCTGCCACAACGTCATCGATCCGATCGGACTCGCGCTCGACAACTTCGACGTGACGGGCGCGTGGCGGATCAAGGAGAACCTCGGGGAGATCGATCCGAGCGGAGAGCTGTACGACGGGACGCCGATCAACGGCCCCGCCGGACTCCGCAGCACGATCCTCAAGCGGCCGAGCGTCTTCCGCCGAACCTTCGCGAAGAACCTGATGGCCTACGCCATCGGGCGGCGTGTGGAGTACTACGACATGCCGACGATCCGCGAGATGGAGAGGGACGCGGCGGACAACGACGACCGCGTGTCGAGCTACATCCTCGGGGTCGTGCTGAGCCCCGCCTTCCGCATGAGCCGTGGGGTCGCGATCGCCGCCGACGCCGAGGCACACGAATCACCGCAGCAGTAACGGACGAGCACCATGCATCTACTGAAGAGCAGCCTCGAGCGACGGACCTTCCTCAAGGGGATGGGCGCCTCCGTCGCGCTCCCCTTCCTCGACGCCATGGTGCCGGCCGGGCGCCTGTCGTCGGCCGCCGCCGACACCGACGTGACCCGCTTCGTCGGGATCGAGATGGTCCACGGTGCGGCGGGGTGCAACGAGTGGGGTGCCACGCAGAACCTGTGGTCGCCCGCCGACGCCGGCTCGAACTTCGACCTGACCCCGAGTGCGCTCGCTCCGCTCGACCCGTGGCGCGAGTACCTGACGATCGTCAGCAACACCGACGTGGCGGGGGCCGAGGCCGTGCTTCCGCGTGAGATCGGAGGAGACCACTTCCGATCCAGCGCGGTCTTCCTGACACAGGAGCACCCGAAGCAGACCGAGGGCTCGGACGTCCACGTCGGCACCTCGCTCGATCAGATGTACGCCCAGCGCTTCGGCCAGGACACGCCGATCCCCTCGATGCAGCTGTGCATCGAGAACGTCGATCAGGCCGGCGGGTGCGCGTACGGGTACGCCTGCGTCTACACCGACACCGTCAGCTGGGCGAGCCCGACCGAGCCGCTCCCGATGATCCGGGATCCGCGCGTGGCCTTCGACCAGCTCTTCGGCCGTGGAGCGACGCCCGAGGAGCGGGCGCAACGCCGCCGGACCGAGCGGAGCATCCTCGACTGGGTTCTCCGAGATCTGAACGACCTGAACCGACAGCTCGGTGCGGACGATCGTGTGCGGATGGATCGATACGTCTCGACCGTGCGCGAGATCGAGCGTCGCATCCAGAACATCGAAGCCCGCAACATGAGCGGGGAGCAGCGCGAGTTGGCCGAGGCTCCGGCGGGGGTGCCGGACGACTACGGCGATCACGTCCGCCTCATGTTCGACCTGCAGGCGCTCGCCTTCGCTTCCGACATGACACGCGTCGTGACCTTCAAGACGAGCCGCGACGTCTCCGGTCGTGTCTTCCCGGAGACCGGCGTGACGACCGGCTTCCACGCCGCCTCCCACCATGGCGGCAACGAGGAGCGGGTCCTCGAGTTCAACAAGATCAACCGCTACCACATGAGCCTGATCCCGTACTTCTTCGAGAAGCTTCAGGGGATCACCGAGGGCGATACCCATCTGCTCGACAAGACGCTCATCGTCTGTGGCTCGCCGATGGGTGACCCGAACCTGCACAACCACAAGCGCTGCCCGCTCTTCTTTGCGGGTGGGGCCAACGGGCGTCTCCCGAAGGGTGGCAACCACGTGATCGCGCCGGACGGGACGCCGATGGCCGACGCGCTCCTGAGCGCCATGCACATGCTCGGGATGGACGACGTCGACTCGTTCGGGAACAGCCGGGGCGCGCTTCCGCTTTCCGTCGGTCGTTCCGAGGCGGTCGGGGGAGCCCTGCGATGATCCGGGCTGCTCTCGTCCTGAGTGCGCTCCTCCTTTCCGGAGGGGTCGCGGAGTCTCCGGTGGCCGACGCCGCCCAGCAGGGAGACACCGAGCAGGTCCGATCTCTCCTCCGGCAAGGAGCCGACGTCAACGCGGCGCAGAGCGATGGCATGAGCGCGCTGCACTGGGCCTCGGTGAAGGACGTGCCCGAGATGATCGGGGTGCTGGCGTACGCCGGTGCGAACCTCGAAGCCACGACTCGCCTCGGCGGATACACCGCGCTGCACCTGGCGGCTCGGGAAGGGAACACCGACGCGCTCGCGGCGCTCGTCGAGGCGGGCGCCGATCCGCACGCGGTGACGACCACGGGTGTCACGGCGCTGCATTTCGCCGCTGCCTCGGGGCGGACACGGGCGCTGCAGGTGCTGATCGAGGGGGGCGCGACCGTCGACGTGGGGACCACCGCCGACGACCAGACACCGCTCATGTGGGCCGCGGCGGCCAACCGACTCGAAGCGGTGACGACCCTGCTCGATGCCGGTGCCGATCCGCTCCTCACGACGGCCGTGATCGACTACGTCGAGGTGGCGGCCAAGGACGGCCCCGAGCGCCGACTCCGCTCGCAGCTGGCCGATGTTCGCCGGAATGCCGAGCGCGCTGCTCAGCCGCCGGCACCGCCCGAGACGGCGCCCCCGGCACCGGCCGAGGAGCCGGCCGAGGAGGAAGCCGCCGAGGAAGAGGCTCCGGCCGAAGAGGCACCCGCGGAAGAGGCTGAAGCCGAGGAAGAGGAGGCCCCGGTCGAAGAGGCGGAGGCCGAAGACGAAGACGCCTCCTCCGAGGAGGCCGAGCCGGAGGACGAGGGCTCGGAAGAGGAGGCCGCCGAAGAGGCGTCCGAGGACGAAACCGAAGAGCCTGCCGAAGAAGAGCGGCCTCTCGGATACAACGACCTCGTCGGTCTCGAGGGCGGCTTCACGGCGCTGCACTTCGCCGCGCGGGACGGCCGAGCGGAGGTGGCCCGCCGCCTGCTCGAGCGGGGCGCCGAGCTCGACCAGCCGACGGCGGACGGGACGACACCCCTGCTGATGGCGGTCATCAACGGGCAGTTCGACCTGGCGATGGAGTTCCTGGACGCGGGCGCGGACCCGAACCTCGTGGCGGAGGACGGGGCGGCAGCGCTCTTCACCGTCTTGAACCGCCGGTGGGGGCCCAAGGCCGCGTATCCGCAGCCCCAGGCGTTCACCCAGCAGCACACGGACTACCTGGAGCTCCTCTCGGCACTGATCGAGGCGGGGGCGGAAGTGAACCATCGCACCGGCCGGCACATCTGGTACACGTCGTTCAACTTCGACCAGCTCGGGGTGAACTTCGCCGGCGCCACCGCCTTCTGGCGCGCGGCGTACGCGACCGACCTCGATGCGATGCGCCTGCTGGTGGCTGCGGGCGCGGACCCGACGATCACCACGCGGAAGGTGCCCTCCCGCCGCTTCGGCCGGGGTGGCAACGACGAGGACAAGTCGGGTGTGCCCCCGGTCCCGACGGGCGGGCCTGCGGTGTATCCGATCCACGCCGCTTCGGGTGTCGGGTACGGTGAGGGCTTCGCCGCCAACTCGCATTCGCATGCGCCGGACAGCTGGGTGGCTTCGGTGCGCTACCTGGTCGAGGAGCACGGTGCCGACGTGAACGCCCGGGATCTGAACGGCTACACGCCGCTTCATCACGCGGCCGCTCGCGGGGACAACGAGTTGATCGAGTACCTCGTCGAACAGGGCGCGGACGTGATGGTGGTGAGCCGACGGGGTGAGACGACGGTCGACATGGCGAACGGTCCGCGGCAGCGGGTGAGCCCGTTCCCGGAGACCATCGCGCTGCTCGAGAGCCTCGGCGCCATCAACAACCACAACTGCCAGAGCTGCCAGTAGACGTCGGCAGTCGGCACGGCTGACCCACAACGCAGCGGCGCCGGCCGCGCGCTCCATGTTCGGTGGAGCGAACGCGCGACCGGCGCCTCGGGACGGCCTCCCAGCGGGTGGAGGCTCCCCGTCTGTGCGGACTAGTTGGCCAGGATCACACCGTCGATGACGTGGATCACACCGTTGGCCGCGGGCACGTCCGTCGCGATCACGTTGACCGTGTTGCCCGAGCCGTCGGTGATCGTCACGTCTGACCCGGAGATGTTCACCGTGAAGGTCGAGCCCTCGACGGTCGTGACGACCTGACCATCGGTCAGGTCACCGGAGCCGACGGTGGCCGGCACGACGTGGTACGTCAGCACGTCGACCAGATCCTGACCGGTCGGGACCGAGGCCAGCGCGGCGAAGGCCTCCTCCGTGGGTGCAAAGACCGTGAAGCCGTCACCCATGTTGTCGCTCCGTAGTGTGGCTTCGAGATCGGCCGTCACCACGAGGTCCACGAGCGTCGGGAAGCCCTCGATCGTGGCGACGTCGACGATGTCCGCGTTCTCCGTCAGGACGCCGTCGATGAGGTGGATCACGCCGTTCTCGACGACGATGTCGGTCGCGATGATCTCAGCTCCGTTCACCATGGGCGCGGACGGGGTGGAAAGGTCGATCGTGACCTCGCTGCCCTCGACCGTCTCGACCATGGCGCCATCGGTGAGGTCGGCGGCGCGGATGTCACCCGAGATGACGTGGTAGGTCAGGATCTTCTGCAGGAGCGCAATGTTGGCCGGGTCGAGCAGGACGTCCAGACGGTCCGTGCCGAGCGCCTCGAAGGCAGCGTCGACCGGTGCGAAGACCGTGAACGGTCCAGGGCCCGTGAGCGTGCCGACAAGGTCTCCAGCCGCGACAGCCGTAGCGAGCGTACCCGTGCCTTCCGTGGTGATCGCCGTCTCGACGATGTCGAACTCGGGCAGGATGACCCCGTCCACGAGGTGCACGACACCGTTGGAAGTGACGATGTCGGTGGCGGTGATGTTCACTCCGTTGACCATCGGCATGGCCGGATCGGAGAGGTCGATCGTAAGGTCACGACCCTCGACCGTGGTCACCGTCGCGCCGTCCGTGAGGTCGGCCGCTCGGATGTCCCCGGCGATCACATGGTAGGTGAGGACTTCCTGTAGGATGGCCTGGTTCGCCGGGTCCAGTAGAGCGTCGAGCGTGTACTCCGGAAGCGCGTCGAACGCCGCGTTGACCGGAGCGAAGACGGTGAACGGCCCCGCGCCGGACAGCGTTCCGGCCAGGTCACCCGCGACCACGGCGGCCACGAGCGTCTGCAGACCGTCGGCGAGAATGGCTTGCTCGACGATGTTCACCTCGGGAACGAGCACGGCGTCGATGATGTGGATCACACCGTTGCTGGCTTCGATGTCCGCGGACACGACGTTGGCGCCGTTCACGGTCACCGAGCTTCCCGAGACGCCGATGGTCAGCATTCCGCCTTCGAGCGTCGTCACCGTCTGGCCGTCGGAGAGGTCACCCGACATCACGGCGGCACCCGAGACCACGTGGAAGTTCAGGACGTCGGTCAGGAGGTCGACGTTGCCCGCCTCGAGAAGGGCCGAGACGACGTCGGCGCCGAGCGCGTCGAACGCCCCGTTGTTCGGAGCGAAGACGGTGAACGGGCCGTCACTCTGGAGGGCGGATCCGAGTCCGGCGGCGCCGATCGCGGCGTTGAGGGTGCTCACGCTGGCGGTAGAGCCGGCGATGGTGGCGATGTCGTCGAGCTGCGGCTCGACGGGGTCGTCGTCGCAGGCGATCGCGAAGGCGGCCAGGAGGAGGGAGGTTGCGGCGCGAGAGCCACGGCGAAGTCGGAAGGTCATGATCGTTCTCACGAAGGTTGTGCTGGCTGCGGAACGACTCGTTCGTCCCGCCTTTCTACCAGAAGAACCCGTGACGTCCGAGGGATGACCACCGACGTACAATATTTGTAGAACAAATAGTTCTACGGTGGACTACAGGCCGACGCGAACCGAGAGAAGGAGCGTCGTTCCCGGGAGGAGACGCGGGGTGCGGCGATACCCGTCCGCGGCGCTCGCATCCTCGACCAGCGAGTAGTCGAGGACCTGTCGGTGCTGGAGGTTCAGGACTTCCAGGCGAAACTCCGCCGGGGCCGCTCCGACCCGACCCACCCAGCTCACGCCGACGTCGGCGCGGTAGAGAGTCGGGAGCCGATCGTCCCCGGGGCGACCGACGACCGGGAGTCCCTCCTGGTCGTGGAAACTCAGGAAGTCGTAGTACGCTCGACGGAGCGCCCAACTGCGGCCGAGCACGGCCGACAGGGAGGTGTCGATGGCCCACCCGCCGTACACGGGGAGCTGGCCGGCCGCCGTCCACCGGTGGGGTTCGTTCCACGGTGTCGGCTGGCGTTCGCCTCCGAAACGAGACGGGGACGTCCGTTCCGACACACTCCAGTCGTAGCCGATCTCGGCCCGGGCGCGGTTCACGCCCCAGCCGACCCGGGCCCCGAGGCCGTACGCGACACCCTCCGCCGAGCCGACGAAGTCGGCCTGGTCGACCTCGACGACATCACCACCGCGATTCGCGGTGAGGGCGCCGTAGTCGAGTGTCGGGAGTTGGTCGAGCTTCTTGTGATACGCTTCCGCCCGGAACTCCCACCCGTCCGCGAGGCGCGCCGCCCCTTCGACCGAAAGGTGCCGGGAGCGGGCCGGGTCGACGGTCCCGTCGGAGGGGATCCAGAAGCGGAGCGACGGGACGAGTGCCGAGGGCCCGACGTTCGTCAGCTCGAACTGGTCGACGAACTGTCGGTAGACACCGGCCGCGGCGCGCGCGGACCACTGCACCTGGTCCGAGCCGCCGTCGAGCCGAATGGAGCCTCGCGGTTCCAGGAACGCGCCCGCATCCTCGATGATCGTTCCGCGGACGCCGCCCTCGACGGTGACGGTTCGCGAGAGCCGCCACCGATCGCCCGCGAACGCCGAGGCGCGCCACGCGTCGATATCGGTCGCTAGCGCGGTGACCAGGTCGTTGTCGAGCTGGACCCTGCTGCTCACACGAAGGACTTCGACACCGGTGGACAGGACGTGGTCTCGGCCGGCGACGACGTCTCCGTCGAGGCGGACTCCGACCTCTTCGATGTTGTTGCCCTCGCCGGTCGAGGGGCGCGACGCCAATGCGGTCCGAAGCGCGGTTTCGACCGCGGGGATCTCCGAGGTCATCGGGTCGTAGCCCACCTCGGACCCGTCGACCATGGCGTAGTCGTGTCGGAGGGTGTGCTCGCTGAACCAGGACTGCGCCCGGAGGGACACCCGGTCGCCGACGAGCCAGTCCACGTAGGCCTGAGCCATCCGGTTCGACCAGTCGTAGCTCTCGCCCACGACGGCGAGTCGCTCGAGGACGGTGCTCCCTTCGGGAGCTCCGCTTGCGAAGAGCTCGGAGCCGAAGCGGTTCGAACCGTCGTAGAAGGAGGCACCGACCCGGGTGAAGCCGGGGAAGTCGAGTCGAAGCACGGCGTGGAGATCGGAGAAGCCCACGTCCGCCCCGTGCCCGTGCAAGGTGTAGGGGAGGAGGTCGGACGCCGAGGTCGCGTTGCCGAGCAGGCTGCCCATGAGGATCGGGTCGACGCGGTTCCACTCCTGCATGGCCTCGTCCAGGGACGGCTCACGGAAGAGGTCCCAGTTGCTGCGGCGCCCCGCGACCATGATCGAACCGGCCCCTTCACCCGCCTGAAGCGGCACCGAGGCGCTGGCGTTGGTACTCCACGGGTCGGCCAGGAGCGTCACGCCGCCGGGACCCGTCGGGTCGGCCAACGCGTGTTCGACGTCGATCAAGCCACCTGAGAAGCTGCCCTGCTCCACTCCGAAGCCGGCCTTCCGGACACGGATACTCCGGAGCGCGATCGGGCTGAACGCACTGCGTGACCGCCCGAGTGACACCGGATCGTACACGGGGGCCCCGTCGAGACGGAGCATGTGCTCTCCGGGAGCGCCGCCCTGCAGCGAGAGCTCCGAGAAGAGGGGGCGCCGAGCCAGACCGATGCTCGATCGGAGCGCCGGCGAGCGGTCGACCGGTCCGGTCAGAACCGTGCTCGGCCCCGTTCCCTGTAGGCCACCCGCGAAGCGTTCTTCGGGTCGGATCCCGTCGACGACCACCGGGCCGAGCTCGATGACGGTGGGATCGAGTCGGACCTCACGCCGCAGCGACTCCGACGGCCCGAGGCGTATCGGTAGGCTCCGAGCCGCGTACCCGAATCCCCCGACGGTCAGCTCGAGAGAGCCGGGGAGGAGACGGTTCAGGACGAAGCGCCCCCGATCGTCGGTCAGCGTGCGGACGGACCCGCCGAGCCCCTGGATCGTGGCCATCGGAACCGGCGCCCCGGTGACGGCGTCGACGACGCGGCCGGACACGCGCCCATACTCGGGCTCGGCTTCCGGCGCCTCGATGACGACGAAGGTCCCCGAGGAGAGCGTGTAGAAGTCGAGGCCGGCCCCCTCGACGATGCAGCGGAGGAGGACAGCGGCCGGAACGGAGTCTCGACGGCACACCGTCGTCCGTCCCTCTACGACATCCGACGAGTAGACCAGGCTGATCCCCGTGAGGTTCACCAGCTCTTCGAGGGCCGCCTGGACCGGCGTGCCCCGGACGGCCATCGAGTAGGTCGGGTCCTGTGCGGTGGCGCTCGTCGGGCCCGCGACGAGGAGGCCAGAGGCCAGGACGATCGCTGCCGGGAGCTTCGTGGGTCGAAGGCGCGTGAGCCGAAGCGTCGCGCCCACGGCTCCTGTCGATCTAACCGGAATCAGAAGATCTCCCAGCCATCGGCCGTGCGTCGGTACCGGAGTCCCTGCTGGGTCGAGAGATCGGCCAGCACGGACTCGAGCGTGTCGAGGCGTCCGTAGTAGACACTCATCCGTGCGGTCGCGTCCACGTCGACGGCCAGCGAAATCGAGGTGTCGAGACGGATACTCAACTCGTCCACGATGTCGGCGAGAGACTCGTCGACGATGGCCAGCCCACCCGAGCGCCACGAGCCGACACGGTCGATCGGGACCGAAGCCACGGGGGACACCCCGTTCGAGGCGCTCACCCGGACCGTCTGGCCGGGGGCGAGAACGACTTCTTCGGCGGCTCCGCCCCCCGACTCGGCTCGCACGCCGACCGACCCTTCCTCCACGGACACCCGAACCGCCGGGGCAACGCCGTCTCGAGCGCGGACCGCGAAGCGGGTGCCGAGCACACGAACGACGGCGGAGCCTGCATCGACCTCGAAGGGACGGTCGAGCGACGCCACGTCGAAGAACGCCTCACCGGAGAGCCGGACCCGGCGCGCGCCGGCCGGCACGCCCGGAAGGAGGGAGAACGAGCGCCGATACCGCAGCTCCGAGCCGGCGTTGAGGGTTGCCGAGGAGCCGTCGGGCAGAGCGACGACCGACTGCGTTCCGCGCGGGGCCTCGTGCGTGACGGGCACCGCGTACCACGAGCCGACGCCACCCACGGCCAGGATCAGGCCGGCCGCGGCGCGGAGTGCCCAATTCGGGGCGATCGACCGGGGGCGCTGCCGCACGGAGTCGATGGAGACGATGTCATCGTCGGCACCGGTGCCCGAACCTACGAGGACACGGGCGGAGAAGTCGGCCCACGCGGCGTCGGTCCGTGCATCCGCTCGGGCGGCCTCGGCCGCATCGAAGTCGGAGGGTGCCATGGGGCCGTCGGTCGTGTCGACCACGACGGTCCAGACGGCGGCCAGCGCGGCCCCGTCGTGTTCCTCTGCCAGCCGGCGGGCCAGCGTTTCGTCGAGAGTGCTCATGTGCTCAAAAGGCTCGGGTCGTACGCCTCGACGCGCGCTCTCAGGGAGCGGAGCGCGCGGACGAGGTGGTTGTTCACGGTGCGGGCCGACAGGCCCATCGCCTCGGCCACCTCCTGGTGGGACATCCCGGACATCCGGCTCAGCGTGAGGGCTTCGCGCTGTCGGTCCGGGAGTTCTCCGATCCACGCAGACATACGCTCCTCCAGCTCCGACTGGAGTGTGGACGCGTCGGCGGTCGGGGGAGAGGACGTCTCCGGCGGATGGAGTTCGAGAAGCTCCCCGCGCCGTGTTCGATCACGGACACGGTTCAGGGCGAGGTTCCGCACGGTCCGATAGGCGAAGGCTTTCAGCGATCGCTCTGGATCGAGTTGCTCGCGAGCGCCCCAGATCTTCACGAACGACTCCTGGACGATGTCGTTGGCCAGGTCGACGTGAACGAATCGTTCGGCGTAGCGGACGAGAGCGGGGTGCAGGGCGCGGAAGAAGGACTCCATGACGCGCTCGTCGGACGCTCGGAGTCCGAGAACCCAACGACGGTTCTCCTCCTGCGCGTCGTCCAGCGAGCGGGACGCGTCGAGGGGATCGGCATCCATCTTCGAGGGCCGTTCCAGGGTCGGTAGTGCGGTCAGTGTGCTCATCGGAAAGGTATACCCGCACCCCGTCCGGGCTGACTACACGAGGCCCGACCGCGGGCGAATGCCTAGAGCTGGCGTCGAAAAGGCCGGGTCAGCGCTTCGGCCACGCGTCGGTGCAGGGGGCGTCGTTTCCAGGCGCCGGGACGGACGGGTTCGGCCAGGGCGAAATCGTCGTCGAGCATGCGGGACAGGGCCTCGGCGAACGGTCGGTCGGCCACGATCAGCTGCACCTCGTGGTCCTGAAGTCGCGACCGCTGATTGAGGTTGGCGGACCCGATCGAGGCTACCGCGTCGTCGTAGACGGCCACCTTCTGGTGGATCATCGTCGGCTGGTATTCGTAGAGGCGCACCCCCGCCTCGAGCAATTCCTCGTACCACGCGGCGCCCGCGACCTGGGCCACCCGGTGGTCGATGTGCGGGCCCGGGACGAGAACCGAGACGTCCACGCCCCGCTCGGCAGCGGAGACGAAGTGCTCGACGGTCGTCTCGTCGAGGACGAAGTAGGGTGTGCTGATCCGGACCCGCTTCTCGGCCGCGCTCAGGAGGACCCAGAGGAGCGTGGCTCGGTCGCTCCACTCGAGGCCGCCTCGCGACCGTAGAAGCTGGATCGAGGCCGTGCCCGGGCCGGTCGTCGGCGCGGGCGACGGAGGAGCCGGAGTGTCTTCGGACGCCTCCAGCCAATCTTCGAGGAAGGCCGATCCCAGAGACGAGACGATCGGCCCACGGAGCCGGAAGTGCGTCTCTCTCCACGACCCCGGCTCTTCCGCGTTCCCCTCCCACTCCGCGCCGATGCCGACGCCGCCGGTGAACGCCACCTCGTCATCGCAGATCAGGATCTTCCGATGCGTGCGACTCGATGCCTTTCCCGGCGCGGTCCAGCGCGGGGGTGGACGGAACCAGACGACATCGACGCCACACTCCTCCATGCGACCGATCAGGGCGCGGCTCATCCTCATGGCGCCGATCGCGTCGAGAAGCACTCGAACCCTGGCGCCTCTCTGAGCCGCGTCCCCGAGGGCTCGGGCGAAGGTGTCGGCGATCTCTCCGTCCCAGTAGACGAAGGTCAGGAAGTCGACGGTTCGTTCGGCCGCCCCGATCGCATCCAGCATGGCGGGGAAGATCTCGACGCCGTTCTTCAAGATCGTGAGGTCGTTGCCGTCGACGAACGGGATGCCGAGGGCCGACACGAGCGTGCCCTTGAAGCGCTCCATCGGAGCGTCTGAGGTGCGGTCCGAGGTCATTCCAGTCGCAGTGCGGTTCGACCGAAGACGCGACCGTCGTCGGTTCGTACGGTGACGGTGTACCGTCCTGCAGGAAGCTGGCCATCGGGGTTTCGCCACGCGTCCCACACACGAAAACCGGCTTCGTGGGCCGTAATCGTGATCTCCCGGGACGTTCGGACCACCCGTCCGTCGAGGGTCCACAGTGTCGTCACCGACGCGGGCACGGAGCTCGGGGCGAAGATCTCCAGTCGGACGAACAGGACCTCCGCGCCCGACGGGGTCGGAGCCGTCGGGCCGATCTCGTCGATCGGTGTGAGGGTCGAGCGATCGAAGTCGGTCGAGAAGGTCGCGTCGTCGAGTCGCAGCGGGACCGGCGGCACGACGCTCGGGAGGAAGGCGACGATCGCGATCATCGCCACCGCCGCCGCCATGGCGTACGGCCTCGATTTGCGATCGCCCTGACCCAGGGAGAGGGGAATCGCACTGACGATGGCGACGGCCGTCGCGATCCAGGTCGCGAGCCGGGGTTCCATCGGCCAGAGGAGGGGGAGCACGAGGTTCATGGCCGCGAACGCCACCACCGCAAAGAAGAGGAGCGCGAAGGTCGGGCGTTCGTTCAGGAGCCGGTCGAAGACGAGGTCGAGGCACGACAGCACCGCGAGCGCACCGAGGACCAGGACGAAGACGACGTTGATCGAGTCGAGGACGGTCGAGTACGCGTAGAACGGCAGGAGGAAGAAGAGGGTCTCCTGATACATCGTCCGGGTGACGTACGATGCGGTCTCTTCGCGTGCTCCCGGTACATAGTCCGGGGACGATCGATCACCAGCGCGCAGGACTCCCTTGCTGATCAGGAGCGTCGTGATCCAGGTCAGGGCGAGGAAGAGGACGACCCACGGCACGAAGCCGTAGCGCCCGCGGGCGAGCACGACGACGACGACTCCGGTCGTGAGGGCCCACACCGAATGGAGTGTCCACAGAAGGGTCCGATGGCGGACCCAGAAGGCGCGAAAGCGAGAGGGCTCGGAGTCGGCCTCGAGGGCTGGGGTGCCGCTCAATCTTCCCCCACGAAGAGTGCAATCGATCCGGTGACGCCGAGTCGTACCAGCAACTCCGACGAGCGTGCCACGACGTCGAGAACGTCGAGAGAGGAGATGTCTCCTTCGAGGCGCACGCGGTCGGTGAGGTCGGCGTTCAGCCCCTGTTCGAGGCGCTCCCGGGCCCAGGCGATACCGCCTTCGACGGGCCACCGGATCCGGTCGCGGAGGAGAGATTCGACGCCGGAGTCGACGATCCACGACGCGCCCGCCACGAGAAGATCGGAGGTCGAGACGGTGATGGAGGCATCCGGGACACGAACGAAGCCCTCGACTTCGTCGAAGACCGGGGTCCCGACGAGGTAGAGGGTTCCGACCACGTCACCGCGGACGCCCACTTCGAGGACGACCTGGTTGCCACCGAGGCCGGCCATCGAGATGTACGCGATACGGATCTCGTGCCCTGCGCCGCGGAACGACTCGTCTCGGAGCTCGCGTGTCAGGTACTCGCTGATGTCCTCGTAGTCGGCGCGCACCTGCACCGTGGCTCGAAAGCCGCGATCGGCCGCGGCGCTTCCGAGCGCCGGCAGGGGGCGCGGCGTCACGTCGGGTCGAGCCCCGAAGACGATCGAGGGGCGCGCCACGACCCTGGCCAATACGTCGACCGAGTCTCCGAGTCCGCGGATCGAGGCCTGCGCCACCGATTCGGGGCTGAGCTGGAGCCAGAGGTCGTCGTCGAGTCGGACGGGCCGGGCGATCTCGTCCCACCACCGTTCGACCTCCGAGGCCAGATCGACCTCGGCCACGAGCGAGTCGATGGACGTCGTGTGCTCCATCAGGAAGTCCCGGATCCCGGAGCCGACCCGTTCGGTGATGTCGACACCGAAGAGGGAGACCTCACATCGGTCGGATTCGGCCGGGCTCGCCGGTTCTGCGGAAAGGACTTCGGTCCGGGTGACGAGGGTCCAGGTCGGAGAGATTTCGACCGGACTGCGCAGGCGGACGTGCATGCGCGGCGCCGGTTTGTTCGGATCCGTTCCACACGACAGGGGCATGTCGGGCAGGAGCGGAAGGTCGTAGGAGCTGCGGAGCGCGTACGCCACCGTGACGTCCAGCTCCACCGTGTCGTCGAGGAACGACGCCGAGAAGGGGCCCCGTGTGAAGGCCATGTCCGTCTCGGTGTCGCTGTCGCCGATCGTGAGGTTCTCCTGGATCGAGGTGGTCGGCACGTGGGCTTCCACACGTTCCAGGAGGAGGTCCAGGTCGAAGTGGATCGGCACGTCCATCACCGATTCGGGAAGCTCCGACTGGAGGGGGAGATCGGCGACGGGCTCGGGTGGTTCGGGCTGGAGGGCGAGGGGCTGTTGCCGCCCCTGCCACGCCCAGACGAGCCACCCGGCCCAACCGGCCAGGGCCAGAACGATGAGGCCCAGCCGCGCTCGCTGCGTGGGGGTGTTCACTCAGGCCGGCGACCGCCCGGTGATCAGACCGAGGACGGCCAGCACGAGGAACGCGAAGAAGGCGATCTTGGCGAAGCCGGTGGCCACACCGGCGATGCCGCCGAAGCCGAGGATGGCTGCGATGATGGCCAGGACGAAGAAGAGGATGGATGCGCGAAGCATGGTGTTCTCCTCGAGTGAAGGTTCAGAAGTAGGGAATTCCCGCGGTCTCAGCTAGGCGTCGCTGGTCGACGTGAGGCCCAGGAAGGCGCCGAACGCGGCCATGGCCGCGCCGCCCGCGAGGAGCCACATCGAGCGATCGGTCGGCGACCCGGTGACGAATTCGTTCACGTCGGAGGCAAAGGAATCCGCCTCGCGGAGGCCGAAGAAGACGAGGGCCACACCCCCGATCAGGAGGGCTGCCGAAAAAGGAAGTCTGAGATCCATGGGTCTGTCCGGTTGAGGTGATCGTGCCGGGGGGGCGAGGGTGTCGACGGTGTCGACGGCTCAGTGCCTCGACGGCTCAGTGCGTCGACATCAGCTCGTTGCGCGCCTTGTTGAAGGCGTCACTCAGCTCGTTCCACGCGGCCGAGACACCGGTGGAGAGCTCGTCCCGTGCCGATGCGCTGGCGGACTTCACCTCGGCCAGCTTGCTCTTGAGTGACTCGCGCTTGTGCTCGAAGTCGCGGCGGTTGGCCAGGACCCGGGAGCGAACGCTGACCTCCGCGGACTCGGCCTTTCGCATCATCTGCTCGAACTCGCGCTCCAGGCGGTGCAGGCGCTTTTCCATCTCCGGGACGATGACCGCTTCGGCGTCTTTCGTGGTGCTCATCGTGTGATCTCCTTGGCAAAGGAGTCTTGTGATCACCGGCATCTCGTGTAACGATGTCAGTGGCAGCGACGATCCGCTGCTCGTGTGTCTTCCTACGCAGGAGGCGTGCCAGACCCGATGATGACGTGGTTGAGCCAAGTATTTGACAGGACTCGGTGGAGTGGCACCGAAATGACAGTGCATACACCGAGATATCGGTGTAGTGCATATGAGTAGGCGCGGCGGGGTGCCCGTCGGGGCGGTGGCCGCGGGGCTGCAGGAAGTCGCGGAGGCCGTCACCGAGGTCGAGGGTGAGGCCGAACTGATCGAGACCGCGTTGGGAGCGCTTACGACGACACTTCCCTTCCGTCGGGCCGGGTACCTCTCCCACACCGCGGACCGCCTCCATACGCTGGAGCGGAGGGAGGGGGATCCCGAAGTCGACCTCGACGAGCGGCCCGGCCTGCGGGAGTTGCTGGCCGCGGGTGACGTCTTTCTGTGGGAGCTGGATGGCCCCTCTCCTCTGGAGGATGCGCTCAGACCGAGCCGAAAGGGGAGAGCTCCTCCCGGTCGTCTCGTGGTGGTGCCGGTCTCTCCGCCGGAGGGGCTCGCGGGTGCCGTGGTACTCGTGGAGCAGGGCGTCGAGCCGGGGGCGGAGGTCGATCCCGATCCGGACCCCCGGGCCCTGCAGAGCGCGTCCCTATACGGAGCCCTTCTGAGTCTCGGCCTGCGTGCCCTGTCGCGCGCCCGCAGACTCGAAGAGTTGAGGGCGATCCTCCAGGAGCGGAATCAACTCCTCTCCGACGAGGTGTCGTCCGAGGCCGACGCGTGCCACGCTCTCGAGCGCTCCGTGTCCCGGTCGATGCGGACGCTGGTCGAGTCAGCCAAGCAGGTCGCGCGCACTGACGCGCCCGTCCTCGTGACCGGAGAGACGGGGAGCGGGAAGGAGGTCCTGTCGCGGGCGATCCACGAATGGAGCGACCGCGCAGACGGCCCCTTCGTGCAGTTGAATTGTGCGGCCCTGTCGGATCACCTCATCGAAAGCGAGCTCTTCGGGCACGTGCGGGGTGCCTTCTCCGGGGCCGTCTCCGATCGGCCCGGACGGTTCCGGGTCGCCGACGGGGGAACGCTCCTGCTCGACGAAATCGGCGACATGCCGATGGAGGCTCAGACCAAGCTACTCCGCGTACTGGAGACCGGGTCGGTGCTCCCGGTCGGTGCCGATCGGCCGATCGACGTCGACGTGCGGGTCATCGCCGCCACCAACGTCGACCTCGACCTGGCCATCGATCAGGGGCGCTTCCGCGAAGACCTGTACTTCCGGCTCCACGTCTTCCCCCTGCACATCCCACCTCTCCGCGCTCGGCCGGAGGACCTGGACGGCCTCACGGAGCAAATTCTCGACCGAATGCGTCGGCGGACCGGGCTCGGGCCGTGGCGCGTATCCGCATCGGGCATGGAGCGGATGCGTCGGTACGCGTGGCCGGGCAACGTCCGGGAGCTCGTGAACGCTCTCGAGCGGGCCCGGGTCTTCGCTCCCCTCGGGGGGACGCTCGATCCGCGGATCGAGGATCGGGGGCCCCGGGGGAGGAGGCGGGGACGCGCCTGGCCGACGATGGACGAACACCAGCGTGCGTATCTCGAGGAGGTCCTGGAGCACACGGGGGGGAAGATCTACGGGGAAGGTGGCGCGGCCGAGTTGCTCGATCTGCCTCCCAGCACCCTGCAGAGTCGGATGCGAAAGCTGGGGGTGGAACGCGCGTCGTCGTAGCCGTCGGACCGGCGGGGACCTGTCGGATCCTTGTCCAGAGGCCTAGTAGTGCCCGGAACCGACGAACCGAGCCGGAGTGTCGTGTGAAGGATTCGAGCGTGCGCGTGAACCGTCTCTTTCGGGGTGGTCTCGTTCGGGGTGGAACGTTCATGGCCGTCGTGCTGGCGGCCTCCGCGTTCGGGCCCCGAATGGTCCGGGCGCAGCTGCCCGAACCCGACCCCGCGCTGCTCGAGCGCGCCCGACAGATCCTTCGAAGTGCTCCCCTCGTCGAGGGGCACAACGATCTCCCGTCACGTCTGCTCGACGTGGAGGGGCGGGGTGAGCCCGCGCCCGACCTGACGCGGATCCAGCCAGAGCTTCCCGCCGATATCCCCCGGCTTCGTCAGGGCGAGATCGGTGCGCAGTTCTGGTCTGCGTACACGCACTCGGATTCGATCGACACCGGTGGCGCACTTCGCCATGCGATGCGCGGGATCGATCAGATCCACGGGCTCGTCGATCGGTATCCGGAGACGTTCGGCTTCGCCGGGAGCGCCGACGATATCGATCGGGTCGTGGGTGAGGGGCGGATCGCGTCCCTGATCGGGATCGAGGGCGGCCACGCCATTCAGAACTCGTTGGCCGCCCTGCGACAGCTGTACACGCTCGGTGCTCGCTACATGACGCTCTGCCACAACCGGACGATCGACTGGGTCGACTCGGCCACCGATCTCCCGCGGCACGGCGGGTTGAGTCCGTTCGGCGAAGAGGTCGTCCGGGAGATGAACCGTCTCGGGATGTTCGTCGACATCTCCCATGTGAGCGCCGAGGCGATGCGCGACGTGCTCACCGTGACCCGAGCGCCGGTCATCTTCTCCCACTCGAGCGCGCTGGCCATCAACAGTTATCCGCGCAACGTGCCGGACGACGTGCTCCAGCGAATGGCCGACAACGGGGGTGTGGTGATGGTGAACTTCTACGCCGGCTTCGTCCCGGCGGCGGGCCCCATGTGGCGAGCCCGTCGGGACTCGGTGCGGGCGCACTGGGCGGAGTCGCTCCCGGCCCGGGACGCGGACCGCCGCGCCGCCGAGTGGGCCGAGGCCAACCCTCGCCCGCGCGGCACGCTGTCGGACGTGGCCGATCACATCGAGCACATCCGGGACGTGGCGGGCGTCGACCACGTCGGCATCGGCGCCGACTACTACGACGCCGGTGGACCGTCGATGGCCGAAGGACTCGACGACCTCACCCGCTTCCCCTACCTCTTCGCCGAACTCCTCCGCCGGGGTTGGTCGGACGCGGATCTTCGGAAGCTGGCCGGGGAGAACCTCCTGCGCGCCATGAGGGAGATGGGGACGGTCAGCGCCAGGCTCCGGCAGACCGAGCGACCGTCGTCGATGCGCTTCCCGGGGTGAGTGGGCGGGGGCGCAGTGCTGCTCGCCGGGCCCTCTGCTACTCCCCGAGCGAGCTCCGCCCCTACTCTCCGAGCCAGCCCATCGACCCGATCAGCCCCGTCAGCCATCCGGTCCCGGCGCCGAAGACGAGGCCGGCCAGGAGCGCGGTCGCCGGTCGGACCGAGGGCGGCCCGAAGCCGATGTCGATCTGAAAGACCAATGCGGCGGCGGCGCCGACGAGCGCCCCGACGACCCCGAGGATCCCGGGTGCTCGGCCGAAGGTCATCACCGTCCCTGCAGGGAGGTCGCTCGTGTTATTCGACATGGGTGTTCTCCTGTTCGTCACCGGCCGACGTGAGAGGATTCTTCGCCCCGAACACCGGCTCGAAGCCGTCGAGACGCATGCCGCTGACTCGTCCGTCGGACACACGTGTGGCCTCCAACTCGAAGGAGACGCGGTCGGCTCGGTAGTAGCGGAGCTGCATATAGATCGGCCGTAGGTCGGCCGTGTAGCTCGTGCGCTCGATGGCCAGCAGCGGAAATCCCTCGTCGACCCCCAGGTGCTCGGAGGTCCACGAGTTCGCGACCCCCGCTTCGATCCGGTAGCGACCGGAGTCGATCGGGACATCGAACTCGTTTTCGAGCACCTCGTAGACCGTGTGGTGCTCGAGGTCGTGTGGTTCGAGCAGCATGGCGAAGTAGAGCGGGAGCCAGGTGCGATCGATCGCGATCGGCTCATCGTCCCCGAAGCGGAGGCGATCGAGTCGTTCGACGGCGGCCCCGGGCTCGAGGCCGAGCGCCTCGGCCACGCGGGCCGGAGCGCGCACGGGCGCACGGTGGAGGACCCGGCTTCGGGGTTCGAGGCCGGCCCTGCGCATGTCCTCGGCAAAGCTCGTCAGCTGGACGAGACCCTGCGTGATTTTCTGCTGAGCGACGAACGAGCCGAGGCCCTGCTGTCGGTAGATCAGACCCTCGGACTCGAGTGTACCCAGGGATCGCCTGACCGTGATGCGGCTGACCGAAAACTGCTCCTCCAATTCGCGCTCGCTGGGGAGCTTCTGACCGGGCGCGTACCGGCCCTCGGCGACCTGGTCTCTCAGCCACGCAGTGATCTGCGCGTGACGGGGACGGCCGGGTTCGAAGGCGTGGCCGGTATCGGTGGTCGACATGGTGTTCCTCCTCAGGCGGGTGCGTGTGCATCGAGGGCGGAGCCGCAGTCCGCGTGGAAGCACTCCGGGCCCAGGCTCTGCACCAGACCCGCGCGCTCGAGCTTCGTGGCCAGCGCCCCCTTCGCTCCCGCGAAGTGCACTTCGCCCCCGGCCTCCCGGATCTCTCTCACGAGGTCGGAGAGTACGTGAAGGCCCGTCGAGTCGACACGATTCATCGGGTACGCGTCGATGACGAGTCGGGGCGTGCGGTCGTGGGACGCTGTCGAGCACGCGGATCGGAAGGCGCGGCGTGCCGCGGTACGAAAGGCGTCGGCGTTGCCGTAGAAGAGCGACGCGTCGAGGCGAAGGACGGCTGTCCCGTCCGGGACACGGCCCAGGATCGCGATGTGAGGGGTGCTGATCTGGTGAACCACGACCGCCAGGGACATCGCAGCTCCCGCCAGAACGCCCTCCTCGATACCGAAGACGAGGGTCGCGAGGAAGGTCAGCATCATCAGCGCGAAGTCCTGCCGGTCGACGCGCCAGAGCTCGACAGCGCCCGCCAGGTCGACGAGGCCGGCTACGGCCACGACGATGATCGCCGCGAGGATCGCCTTGGGGAGTGTGTGGAAGAGTGGGGTCAGGAAGAGCAGGGTGACGAGGATCACCCCGACGCTGATCAGGGAGGAGAGCTGGGTGCGTGCTCCGGCCTGCGCGTTCACCGCGGTCCGTGAGAAGCCGCCCGTCACCGGGAACGCCTGGAAGAACGCCCCCGCGATGTTGGCCAGTCCGAGGGCTCGAAGCTCCTGGTCGGCGTCGAGGTCGTACCGGTTCCGGGTCGCGTACACCTTCGCCACCGCGATCGACTCCATGAACCCCACGAGCGAGATGGCCAGTGCCGTCGGGAGGAGTGCCACCGCATCGGCCCCCAACCTCGACTCGAGGCCGGTGCGCCCCGAGCCGAAGCCGGCCCAGGGAAGGGATGGAACGGGGAGGCCGGACGGGATCTCGCCGACGACCGCCACACCGACGCTCGGGAGGTCCATGACCCAGGCGATGGCCGTGCCCACGGCAACGAGGATGATCGGCGCGGGGACCCGCGGTGCGATCCGTCGGAGACCGACCCCGGCTGCGATGGCTCCGACGCCGAGCAGGACGGTGGGTCCGTGCGCGTCCCGCCACTGGGATGTCGACTGAAGGAGCATCTCGTGCACCGGAGCCTTGTCGAGCACGATCCCCGTCAGGCTTCCCAGCTGACTCATCCCGATGATGATGGCCGCCGCCGATGTGAAGCCGGCCAGAACCGGGTGCGACAGGAGGTTCACCAGGAAGCCGCCCCTCACGACACCCAGCCCGAACTGGATCAACCCGACCAGGCCGGCCAGGATGACCGCGAGGGCCGCGTACCGGGTCGGATCGTCGGCGGCCAGGGGTCCGACCCCGTCGGCCACGAGCAGCGAGACCATGGCCACCGGACCGACCGCGAGCTGTCGTGAGGTACCCAGAGCCGCGTAGACCGCCAGCGGGACGAGGGCGGCGTAGAGGCCATAGACCGGTGGAAGCCCCGCCACGAGCGCGTACGCCATCCCCTGCGGGATGAGCATGACACCCACCGTGGCCCCCGCAGCGACGTCCGCCCGCATGTCCCCGCCCCCATAGCCGGCGAGCGAGCGCACCAGCGGGAGGGTGGCGAGCCATGCGGGGGTGCGGGTGCGGCCCGCCGGTTCGGACATGTGTTGTCAGGCAGGTGTCGGGGATTCCGTGTCACTTGTCATAATAACTATGACATATTATGACATCGAGCGCAAAGGTCACTCGTTCCCGCGCGGACGGGGACGAATGGGTCCGGGTCGGGTAGCATCGCATCACCCTTCGGCACGAGGCCCTTCGTGACTCGAAACCATCATCGAACCGGTAGGCGCCGCTGCTGGCGACGCTCGCGGTCGGCTCACGCGCTCGTGGGACTCGTGCCGCTCGGCGTCCTCGTCGGTCCAGCCGCCGTCCACGCTCAGGAGGACTCCCTCGCGTCGGATGACTCCGGCGCCCAGGACGATTCCGTCGCCATCGAAGTGATCCTGGAGTCGTCCTTTGCCGACGACGTTCTGATGGGCCAGGCCGAGGCGTTCCTGTTCGCCCTCGGACAGGTCACGGAGTCCGCGGGTGAAGTCGTGGGAGGCGAGGCCGAAGCCATCGTGCGTGAGGAGTTCGCACCCGACCGGTTGCGGGGCCACGTGATCGACGCGCTGCGGGAGCGCGCCCGAGTCGAGGAATTGGTCGAGGCATCGGAGCTGTTCCTGAACGGGCCGATCGGACGGGTGAACGGCCTCGTGGCCACCTACGAACCCGACGAGAGTCTGGACGTGTTCATGCGAAGCCTCCGCTCGACGCCCCCGCGCCCCGAGCGCGTCGACGTCCTCACCGAATTGGCGGACGCCCAACAGACCGCGGTCTTCTACCTCCTCCTGGACGAGACCGCCCGCGAGGGAGCTCATCGGGTCGCCTCTCTGATCACCGACGGGAGGAGCGCATCCTACGAAGAGCTGGCGCCGGCCAGCCGAGAGGAGCAGCTGCGTCGGGGACGGGAGTTCGCCGTGGCGACCTACCTCCATCGACTCCAGCCGGTCGACGACTCGTTGGCCGCCTCGGCTGCCGAGGCGTACCGGTCGGAGCGGGGGCAGTGGTTCGTCGAGACCTACGCGCGTGCGCTGGCGGATGCACTTCAGCTGGCCGCCCTCCGGGTGGCCGGTCGACTGAGCGGGTAGGAAGCGCCTTCGAGCGACTATCGTCGGTGCCTCGACTCCCGACGATTTGAACCTTTTTCATATTGTGTGCGTCGTACACAATAATGCGATGACGTCGATTCGATCCCGATGAGCGAGAAGGGGAGGGGCATGAGCAATCTCGGTGAGCTGGAGACACTCGTCCTGCTGGCCATCATGCGTCTCGACGTCGAGGCGTACGGTGTCTCGATCCGCGACGAGATCGAGGAGCGGACCGGCCGATCGCTGAGCCGCGGGGCGATCTACTCGGCACTCCGCCGGATGGAGCGGAAGGCGCAGATCGTCTCGACGCTGGGGGAGGCGACGCCGACGCGGGGCGGGCGGGCCAAGCGCTTCTGGGCGCTCACGCCCGTCGGAATGGACGCGCTTCGCGAAGCGATCCGAAACAGCGATCGCATGAGACAGGGCCTCGAAGAGCAGCTGAGCTCGTGAGGGTGCGGCCCTCCGATGGGGTGCGGGCGCTGCTCGCCCGGCTCCTGGGTGCACGAGGCGCCGACGCGCTCGGTGACCTCGACGAGGAGTTCCACGAACGGATTCTCTCGGCGCACCCGTGGTGGCGGGCCGAAGTCTGGTACGTGCGGGAGGGGGCCGCCCTGGTGTGGGCCGGGGTGTTGGAACGGATGCGGGACGGGGTCGCGCGACGACGACGCGACACGGTGAATTCGAGAGGAGGGGTGGGGATGATGTGGAGTCGAGTCTGGCGCGATGCCATGCGGGCCGTGGTGCGGACGCCCGGAACGTCGTTCGTAATCGCGCTCACGCTGATGGTCGCCCTCGGTGCGACGACGGTGATGTTCTCGTTGGCGCACGCGGCGTACCTGAAGCCCTTCCCGTATCCGGGCGCCGACCGGGTCTTCCACCTCTTCACCGGGACCGAGCGGGACCCCGACGCGATCCTTGCCGTGGCTCCCGTCGACCTGGCCGACCTCGATGCCTTCGAGGGTGTCGTCGAGGAGACCGCCGGGTGGAGCATCGGCGAGAGTGTGCACATGACGACGGCCGGCGAACCCCGACGGCTCGCGGCGCCGCGCGTGTCGGAGGGCTTCTTCGACCTACTCGGCGCTCAGCCCGTGGCGGGACGCTTCTTCGTCGACGAGGAGTTCGTGCCCGGTCGGGACGACGCCGTCGTGATCTCGGAGGGGCTGTGGGATCGGGCGTTCGGACGCGATCCCGCGCTCGTCGGCGGCACCGTGGAGCTCGATGGCCGCACCGTGCGTGTCGTCGGGGTCGCACCCGTCGAGGGCGTGGTACCGCAGGAGGCCGAGGCGTGGCGCCCCCTCGCGCTCGGGCCCGAGTGGTACGGCGACGACCGGTGGGGGTGGCAGTTCCTCTTCGGCATGATCCGCCTCACCCCGGACGCCGTAGCGAACGACCCAGTCCGGGCGCTGAACACACGGCTGGCCGAGGTCGCACCGCATCGCTTCGAGGACAACGCTCAGCGACGCAGGATCCGGAGCCTGGCCGACGAACGGTCTCGCACGAGTGGCCCCGCCATCCTTCTCCTTCTCGGGGCGATGTTTTCGGTCCTGGCGTTGGCGTGCGTGAACATCGTCACCGTGACGATGGCGCGCGCCGAGGGGCGGATCACCGAGTACGGTCTGCGGAGGGCGCTCGGCTCCGGGGCCGCACCACTCGCGTCGGCCGCCGTGGTCGAGGCCGCGATCCTGGCCTTCGTCGGAGGGGCCGGCGGCCTCCTCCTGGCGCATCGCCTACTCACCCTCGTCGAACGCGTCGACCTCGAGGTCCTGCGCGGGCTCGGTCCCCTACGTATCGACCCGACCGTCGTCCTCTTCGCGGCCGGCGTCACCCTCGTAACCACCCTCGTCATGGCCGTGGCCCCCGTCGTCTTCGCCGTTCGTACCGATCCGCGACCCGCCCTGTCCGCTTCGGAGCGACGGAGTGGTGGATCGGCCGGTGCCCGACGTCTACGGGACGGTCTCGTGACACTCCAGGTCGCGCTGGCGACCGCCCTCGTGGTCAGCGTCGGCGGCTCCGTGTCGTCCCTTCGCACGCTGGCCGAGCAGGACCCCGGCTTCGTCCCGACCGGTGTGCTCTCGATGACCGTCGAGTTGCCACAGGATCTGGCCGAGGGGGAGCGCGCGCCCGATGTCGTCCGTCGTCTCGTCGATCGCATCCAGGCGATCCCCGGTGTGGAGGGTGCGAGCGTCGCGAATTTCCTGCCGCTCCAGGGCGTCGGCTGGTCGGCCAGCTTCGACCTCGTCGACGCCGGCGCGCAGGTGGAAGATCTCGAGCCCCACGCCAACATGCGCGCCGTCGGGCCCGGGTACTTCGACGTCATGCGCATCGCCGTCGAAGCCGGGCGGGGCCTGAGCCTCTCGGACGGACCCGACGCTCCCCCCGTCGTCGTCGTCGACCGCGCCGTGGCCGACCGGTATTGGCCCGGCCGTTCCCCCGTCGGTGCGTTCGTCCAGGTCGGTGCCCTGTCGAGGGACGCCGCCGAGGTCGTCGGGGTCGTGGCCGACGTGCCCGACCAGCGTCTGGGCGAGGTCGGGGAGGGGCACGTCTACTTTCCCGTGCTTCAGAGCCCCGAGAGACGCTTCGCCGTAGTCGCCCGAACCAACGGCGAACCCGCCGCCTACGGTGCCGCCCTCCGGGCCGCAGTGGCCGAGGTCGAGCCCCGCATGCCCGTCGTCGACGTGGAGACCATGGAGCGCCGGGTTGCCGACAGCTACGCCGGCTTTCGGCTCGGCGTCTTCCTTCTCGTGGCATTCGGCGGCGTCGCCGCGACGTTGGCCGGGCTCGGAGTGTACGGCGTCGTGGCCTACTCCGTCGGTCGGCGCGAGGGTGAGCTGGCCATGCGCATGGCGCTTGGCGCGACGCCGGACCGGGTCTTCCGATCGGTCCTCGGCCACTCCGTCCGCCTGTGGGCCGTCGGGGCGTTGGCCGGGGTGGGGCTGTCCCTGGCCGCGCGGGGGCGGCTGAGCGCGTTCGTGGAGAGCGTCGAGATGGGCGCGAGCGGGTGGATCGTCGTGGCCGTCGTCGGGCTCGGCGCCGTGTCACTCGTGGCGACGGCGCTGCCGGCGGGGCGTGCCGTGCGGGTGGATCCGGCGTCGTCATTGCGGCGATAGGGGGGCGGGGCCGCGGGGAACCAGCGGATACGCTCCGGTGAAGGACGGTCATGGAGACCGATGCTCGATGACGCCGATCTTTCCGCCGCCTCCGTTTGGCCGTCGGGTCCTCGTGAGGACGGTGGTTCTGTGGATCTCCTTCCGGGTGGCCGCGGTGGTAGGCGGCGGTGAGGTGTTGGTTCTGTTCGCTGACCTGGAGGGGACCGCGAGGCCCTCGACCATTCCCTTCGGGGATCTGCGCTTGGGGGTCGTCCTGGCGCTGCTGGTTGGCATTGCCACCCTCGGGGAAGGGGCACGACGATCTGAGTTGTTGTTCCTGGCCAATCTCGGCTGGTCCAAGTCGCGGCTGGCAGTCATGTCCGTTGTGATCTGCCTCGCGCTCGAGTTCGGGCTGCAGCTCTACCTTGTCTGGTGACGCCTATGCCCTCCGAGCGGAGGGGGTGAGGAAGGTCTTCGGGGTTACGGAGGTCCTGACGTCCGCTTCGGTCTGGGCGCGAGCAGGCACGGTGACAACCCTCATGGGCCGAAACGGGTCGGGAAAGACCACGCTGTTGAGGGTGGCGGCTGGCGTCCTGCGTCCCGACCAAGGGGTCGTGGCGGTCGACGGGGTCACGATGGTTCCCGCGAAGCTCCACACTCTCGCCACGCTAGGGGTGATGTTCCTACCGCAGGGTCGACTCCTCGTCCCGAGTGCCTCCGTGGCGGACCACTTCCGGGCCGTCCACGTGACATACGACGGATGTGAAGTCGAGAAAGTGATCGAAGCGGCCGGGATCGGAGACCTGATGTCGCAGAGGGCCGAGACCCTTTCGGGAGGCGAACAGGCACGGGTCTCCTTGGGCTTGGCGATGGCGCGGTCACCCCGCGTCCTTCTAGCGGACGAACCGCTGGTAGGGCTCGCGCCCGTCGACCAGGAGCGCCTGGGCGGCCTCTTGCGCTCGCTCGCAACGGAGGGCGTCGCGGTCGTGACCTCAGGTCACGACACTCCCGTGTTGATGAGCATCTCGGACGAGATCATCTGGTCCGTAGCTGGGACGACGCACCACATCGGGAGTCCCGAGACAGCCCGGGAGCATCACCAGTTTCGACGGGAGTACCTTGGCCCAGGCTTCAGGTCGACATGAGGTCCTGGCGTAACCAAGAGTCGTGCGCCTCGGTGGCGCGGACCGGTACGGGAGAGAGCCGGTCGAGGCGCGCTGTCTCGTTGGGTCGCCGGGCTGGCTAGGAGTAGGCGGTGCAGGCGCCACGAGACGGTCTGTGCTGCGCCGCCGGATAACACACGGTTGCCGTCTCCGTTCGCTACCGCTCACTCCGATGAATCACGACTCGCTTTTCGCGAGTCGCGCCGGCAACGTAAGAACGTTATCGGACATCCCTTCAGATGACTAATTCGACTCAGCGATTCATCGACTATGCGCCCCGGCGAGATGTGGTGTTCGTCTTTGGCGCGGGGGCTTCAGCGGCCGATGGAGTCCCCCTGCAACGAGACATACTGCCGCTAGTCATGACCTCGGATGACCCCCACATCCGAGACACACTCGTCGGTAGCGGGGCTCGCGATTTTGTCGAGTCCTGGTTCGGCGGCGAGGTGGACAGCGGGCTCTACCCCAGCCTCGAAGAGGTCTTCGGTCTACTCGACTTTCAGATCGGCCAAGGTGAGTCGCTACACGGTGACTGGGCCGCCTCGAGCTTACCCAGCGTTCGGCGTGCGATCGTCGCCTGTATCCACCATGTCATCCACGCCAATACGCGCGGCGCGGCCAGGACATACGGTCGATTCTGGGAGTTGGTCGCGTCCCTCAATCGGAACGTGTCCGTAGTCACCCTCAACTACGATGTCCGGTTGGAGGCGGCATTCGACAGACTTTACGCCAAAGAGGCGTTGATAGACTACTGCATCCCCCTCATCAACTACGATATGCCGAAGGGGGTGCCGGGCTTCTTCTGGTGGACGGACCCCAAGAAACCAGTGACGCTTTTCGGCCCCGAGATTCCCACCCCCATCAAGGTGTTACGAATACACGGGAGCCTGACCTGGAAATACTGCTCGGTCTGTCGGGGCGTGCTACTCACGCCATGGGAGACGGCTATCGACCTGGAGCTTGACTCGTTCACGTGGACGCACGGTGCGTCTTGCGACGAGCCGGAGAGCACGTTCGAACTAGTGTGTCCCTACGACGCCGCAACGTTCGAGCCACTCATCCTGCCCCCCTCTCACATCAAGCACTGGGCGCACCCGGCTCTGACCCCTCTTTACTCCGAGTCGATGCGGGAGCTGCGTGAGGCTCGCCATGTCGTGTTCGTTGGCTACTCGTTCCCTGAAGCTGACGTGCACATACGAAGCCTGCTCGAGAGGTCGATTGGCTCCGCGCAAGTGACGGTGGTCGACCCAGCCCTCTCCGACTACAGCCGCGCTCGTTACCGCAGCGTCTCGCCCAACGCACAGTTCGTCGAAAGCACCTTCGACGCGTTCATCGACAACGAACTAGGTGAGTTGCTGATGGAGGCGGCGGGCGATTAGTGAACCGGGGGGCCGACCGCGGGATATCCGATAAAACTAGTTATACGCCAGCCAGCAGCCGCGTGGGTTACTTATGCCAGTCGAAGTACCATGCTTGATTGGGGCCAACGGTGATGAGTTCGGCCTACGCGTTGTGGGCTATCAGTTCCCAGGTAGTGCTGCGGCCGAGTATGACTCCAACTGGCTTACAGTCGAAGTCGTGGCGAGGGTGGGCGGTCGTTCCTGGACGGTCCGAGACCCCTGCCTGTTGACTTGGGAGCTAGCGTGGCTCCACGAGTGGATCATGGGTGTAGCCGTAGGACGGCCCTCGCATGTCGAGGTGTCTTTCCTCGAGCCCAACCTTCGACTTGAGCTACGGGATGGTCTTGGGGGGTCGACGGTCTTTCGCGTCTACTTTGAGCTTGAGCTGCGACCTCCGTGGGCACCCGCCGACGGGGCCGGTATGGATGACCTCTACGCGACAATCGAATGCAGCGCCCAAGCGTTGCACGACTTCGCCGAAGCGTTGGGGCTGCAGCGCAAAGAATATCCGTCGCGGGCCGGCGTCGGCACCTCCCGTGACCGCCCGTATTTCCTCAGAGGTGGTAGATAGCATTTCGTGACGATGGCCGGCGTATAACACACGGTTGCCGTCTCCGTTCGCTGCGCTCACTCCGATGAATCACGACTCGCTTTTCGCGAGCCGCACCGGCAACCTAAGAACGTTAGACGAAATGACCCCAGCCGAGTGATTGGGTGAACAGAATACCCGCTCTGGTGCGTCGGAAACGCAAGTCAGGTCTGTCCGTTGTGCCTCGATACCTGATCGCGGGAGTGGCGCTAGCCACCGTCGGATGCGTTTCAGCCGAGAACGGACATTCTCTTGAGGAAGTGGTAGCCACGGCGCTCGAAGTGGTGGCGGACTCGATCTGGGACCATGGGCTCGTGGTACATCCGGTCATGGGGGGGTCGGCGGAGGTCTTCAGGTACGCTCCGCCATTTGATTCGCTCGAGGAAGGGTATGTGATCGCTGGGGACGATGAGACCGGTCACGAGCTGTTTCGACGGGGACGACAGGCACAGCGGAACCCGGTTCGGCTCTCTCAACTGGATGGAACGCGAATTCGACTCCTCACCGACGAGGAGGTAGCGGACCTTTCAGCGGCTGCAACGAGGAACGCGATCCTGGAGTCCGCCGGTGGAGATGTCGGGCTGGTGACACTTGCTGTACCCGCGATCTCCGCTTCGGGTGACGAGGCGCTCGTGTACCACTTCCACGATGAGCTGCTTCCAATGGGCAACTCCTCTTGGTACGTGTTCCTCCGTAAGGAACCAGACGGGTGGCGTGTCGAGTGGTATCGGAGGGTGTACATCGAGTGAGATGTCGCTTCGTCTAACACACGGTTGCCGTCTCCGTTCGCTTACGCTCACTCCGATGAATCACGACTCGCTTTTCGCGAGTCGCGCCGGCAACCTACGAACGTTATCGGGCATTGCGAGGACGGCGGAGAAAGCTAGGCCAGTCGCAACGGGATGGCCCGGCCAGCGGAGAGACATGAGCATTGCTGCCGGGCTCGGAGAGCCACACCCTTCAGGGGGCGGCGACCAATACAGGACCGCTGGGGTAGGGTGAGCATGGACTATCGAGATCGGATCACCATCGAGCCGGGCAAGCGGAGCGGGAAGCCCTGCATTCGTGGCCTGCGTATCACGGTATCGGATGTACTCGAGTATCTCGCGGCCGGAATGACGGAAGACGAGATCCTTGCAGAGTTCCCCGACCTCGAGCGTGACGATATCCGGGCGGCTCTAGCCTTTGCGGCGGATCGGGAGCGGCGGTTGATGGCCGTACCACCTGCGTAGGCGTTGAAGCTTCTGTTCGATCAGAACCTCGCGCCACGACTTGCCGGGGCGCTGTCGGATCTCTTCCCTGAGTCCGCGCACGTTCGTGCACTGGGGATGGCGGAAGCCCCCGACGGAGACATCTGGCGCCATGCCCGGGACTCTGGCTTCGCGATCGTATCGAAGGACAACGATTTCCAGCAGCTGAGTTTCGTGTTCGGTGCGCCGCCGAAGGTCATTTGGATTCGGCGAGGCAACTGCACGGTAGCCGAGATCGAGGAGATTCTGCGCTCGAATGCTTCTCGGATATTGGAGTTCGACCAGGACGAGGAGAGTTCGTACCTGGTACTGTAGGACCGGCGGCTGCAACGCCCGATAACACACGGTTGCCGTCTCCGTTCGCTTACGCTCACTCCGATGAATCACGACTCGCTTTTCGCGAGTCGCGCCGGCAACCTAAGAACGTTATCTGAAATGCGGCTTCTGAGTTGTCGGGCGACCTTGGAGAGGATCCGTGGATAGCGCGCAGTGTGGGAACTGTGGTCATGACCTTATTGCGGCTGGGCTGGACTTGCTGGCGAAGCCCAAGCTGCCGTGTCCTGCATGTGGATCGCACCTGCGGAAGTACGCGGTTTCTGTTCGAGAGGGCGTGAAGGTCAGCGACCACGTTCGTGCGCTGGGGTTCCGCGATGAAGCTTTGCGCTTCATCACGGAATCAGCTCGGGGAGGCCTTGCGAGTTCGGCGGAGGTCTCTGAAGCTGGGCTGAGGCAGCGACTTAAGGGCCGCCCGATACAGGGCGAGGACGACACCGTTGCGACGTGTCGTCGCTTGGTCGCCGCCATGAACAGCAGTGGCGCCGACTGGGAAGAACCGGCCGAAGGGGATGGCGACGACGACTGCGTGTCAGCAAGTCGAGCGGGCGGGGACTTCTTACGCATCCAGGTCGTCCGCGCCGTCGCGGATCGGGATTTCTGGCGCAGCTTGGCGCGTAAAGAAGAACTCACCGAGGCGTTCCTCTCGGAGATGGCGGCCAATCGGCTGAGAGAGGCGATAGACCACAAGACAGGCCTTACGGGGATTCCGCCCAAGGGCCGCCCTGCTTTGGTGCTGGCTCTAGATGCTGGTCGGGTGCCAGCTCTGGCCTTCGAGGAGGTGGCCACGCGGTTCAGGGAACTGCACGGGGGCTGGGCCGAGTCTCTCGGGTTCAAACAGGTGTGGGTGGTCGGTCCGGACCGCCGTCTGATTCACCAACTCGCCTAACACCTAGCGAGCCAAGGCATGGCAGGTCGGGCATGACGACCGCGCCGCACTCCATATAACACACGGTTGCCGTCTCCGTTCGCTTGTGCTCACTCCGATGAATCACGACTCGCTTTTCGCGAGTCGCGCCGGCAACCTAGGAACGTTACACGCCATGAGCTGACCCGGTGCTTTGCCTACCCAAGGGCCAGCGGAGATCCCACAAGCTCTACTCGGATG